>JAWXAU010000090.1 GCA_034439655.1 Bacteroidota bacterium
ACTAAACCTGTAACACGGTCGTTGATTGTTAGCATAGCTCCCTGATGATTTTTTCCAATGATGGTGTCTATTTCCAAATCGCCAAACCGTGTCTTTTCAACCCGCCATCGCAAGTTTAAGCGAAGCGAAACTTGTGAGTTCAATAGGGTCAGTCTCCGACTGACGAAGCCATGGAATGTGATACCCTTTTTTTAGATATATAGTGGTGTTTTGTGCTGTGCAAGACAGAGTCTTGCAGTATGAAATCACAAGACAGAGTCTTGCGATGGCTTACTAAATATTTTGGATTATTCAAAAAATATAAAATTTAAAATATTCTTTGGGCGTGTGCCGAAGCGGCACCGGGCTATTCGCTGCAATCTTTTTTTGCTCGCCCACAGCCAAACACAAAAAAAGGATTTCCGCTACTATCCCTCACGCGGCTAAGGCGTCCTACGTCACAATGAATTCAAAATGTAATTCTATAAATTTGCTACTCCACAACAACTTTTTGAGAAACATTTCCCACAAGTATTATATATAATCCTTTTGGTAAATGCTCTACATTTATACTATATAACTTCTCTCCGTTCGTAACAGTATTAAATACTTTTTTACCGAGCATATCATATAATGTTATATTTATTTTTTGGGGCGGCAATCCATTTATATATAATAAAGCATTAGTAGGGTTGGGAAATATATGATATACATTTTTTATTTTCTCAACATCTGATGAACCTTCCCAGATAGACGTTTTATTATATAAATAAATAGTATCAGTTCCACCATCTATGGATAAAGTATCTCCCTTTTTTATATTGGGTAAATACTCCATTGGTTTAGCTCCTTCATCAAAAGGTATACGTTTTAAATCGCTATCAAATTTCATTAATACTAAAGGGGTAAACCCAAAAGGATTTAATCTTAAAGATACTAAACTTGTATTATTAGATGTTTTTAAAATGCACGGGTCGTAATTATTCAAATTGCTATCCCAAATCCATTCATTATATACCTTGCCACTTAGTGATGCTTTTCTGAGCATAAATTTCCAATCCCAATTTGCATAAGGTGGTTTTGAAAATTCGCCTACCTCAATATTGATGCTATCATTGTACTGATAACCATTATCTATCTCTTTAAAACTATCCTTTGAACAAGTTGGTATAAAAGATACAATATGCCCATTAGTATCTAATTCAATAATATGCTGATTGTTACCAAACCCATTGGTGTTTTTTTTAACATTGGCATTAAAATATATATTACCTGTTGTGGTGCTGTATACATTGAAACCAAATATCCCATTAGTTTCATCATAATATACCGGATGTTTCCATTTCGATTCCAGATTGTCTAATCTAAGATAGCGAATCACAGGAGCACTCTCCTCAAAAACACTGTCAATAGGCTCCCAATGTGTACCAGATAAAATAAGTGCGTTCCATTCACGTTTGATATGAATAAAATCATAAGTTTCTTTAAAGGTACTGTAGTTGGTCGTACTCCCATTACTATCCAACTGCATGATAAAAGAAAAATTTTTACCTTGATAATCTTCATCCACATTTCCAGTAGCAAAGAAAGTATTGCTAACAGTATCATATACTATTTCTTCAAACCTAAAGTACCCGCCTTTCCCTCTATAGTATTTCAAAGATAACTTGTTCCCATTTATGTCCAATTTTAATAAAAAACCTATTATGGTATTTACGTCATGTATTCCCATTGTACCAAATACATAAATATTACCTAGTTTGTCTTTATGAATATGCGATATTTTTATTGAAGAAGAGTCTTTGAAACCAGAGCGGTAAATATGTTTAAACGCAGCAATATTGCCATTGGTATCAATAGTAGAAATAGCAGCATCGGTTACTTGCAAATTTAGCCCAATCATAAATATACTGTCGTTAATTTGAATAGGCTTTGCAAAATAATTAATATACTGCCCATATATTTTGGTACAGCTTTGTCCAAACAAGCCTTGGATAATGCTTTGGAATATAACAATACAAAGTATATGCTTTTTCATATACTTATTGCTTGTATATTAACAATACAGAGGTAGCAACATTGCTGCAATAAATTACAGCATAGTAATATCCACTAGTAAGTGAACTAAGGTTGGGAGTTATGGTTAAAGAATTATTTGCATCAATAGTATAATTTTGCGTAAATTTATCTTGCATGAATAAGTCGACTACTTTAAATGTGATGCTAGCTTGGCTTGCATCTGCATTTCCTAAACTAAAAGCTATTGCACTGCTAAAGGGGTTAGGGGCAGCAGTAATGGAAGTATTACAAGGAAGCGAATAAGAACTCGTATCATCTCCCATAAGGGAATCCAATTCATGTGGGTATAATTTATGGGCAAGTGCACCACTATCTTTTTGAGCAAAATCTATAATGAGCCCTCGGGCTGTAGCACTTCCCCATGTATGCCCAGCGGCTATCGGTATTAAGGTAGAATAATGTTGTAAAAACCATATACTATCATAATTTTGTATAGCATAGTCTTTCCAAAAACCATATACTGTAGCTAACTCACCTTGTCCTTCAACGGCTGGGTTTTGATTTTGTAATGCAGCAATCATCACTACGGCATCGCTGTATTTTGCTTGCTTAATAAGTATGGGAATAAGTTTACTAATAGACCATGGTTTGTTGATATTAGTCAAAAATATTTTTAAACTATCAGGCCATATATGTGTAGTATCAGTATCATGTGTTATTTGGTAATCATAATAATGAGCCAACTGATATTGTAAAGACTGCAATTCTATTTTTGCAGAAAAATATATACTACTATCGTCTGTATTTTGTAATGAACTCGAATCAGGCATATTGCTCGATACCGAATCAAGATTATGCCGAACTGTTGCACCATCAGGAAGGATCGCAGGTGGCTCCGGTTTTACCCATCCTGAATAGCATGAGCAATTGGAACTACCATTATTCTGTTTCAAGGTTACTTTAGCTGTTGAATGGCCAGGGTATTCTCTATTACCATTTTGTTGCAGATTATTATGATAATATATAAAGTTTCTTACTTGATTATTTATATGGCAATTTTGATTTGGGAAACTTGTATTGAACCAATTCATGGCTGCAGTATTGGGTGTGCCTTGGTTTGGAACACCATCAGTATTCACATTTGTACCCGTAATAAATACATCATTTACAGTATGATTGTCAAAGCGATTACAGCCAAAAGTACAAGAAGAGTTGCTACGGTCGTATTCAAGACCTCGATCAAAGTTTAAAAAATAATTATTATATGTTCTTCCAGTAATGGTATTTGTGCCGTCTATTAAGCAACCAATAATTGGATTGTTCCCGAGTCTGCTGCTATGAATACGATTGGATGAAACATCATGTTTTGTGCCTTGTAGCCAAATACATTGCGAATTTGCTGTTAACTTGTTCATATACATTTCATTGCCAAATATACTCACCTCCCCACCGGTTGCTCGAATACAATATCTTGAGGGATTCCACATATCATTAGTAGCAATATCTACATAAGGACAATTACTTAGTGTTATTGATTGGTTGAGGAAACTAAAAAAATTTTGGTATACATAGAATATAGCATTAGTTCCAGAAATTCCTGTAGAACTAAAATTGGCGATTCCATTAAATGCAGGTTTAATAGGTACCTGAAAATAATTGAATAAAAAAGGAAAGAAAAAATTATTACTTGAGTTAATTTGTAGTAAAGTAGCATTGGTGAAGGTTGCAGGGACATTTGTTAATGCTGGGTCAATATAAAAAGCAGTATTACGGATGATACTATACTGAGAACCGGCATAAGCTCCAAAAAAAATATTTCGGCCAAAATTGTCCTTAAATAGAATTTTGTTTGTAGTCCCTCCAACATAATTAGTCTCGCCCACTGAGATTATTAGGCCTCCCGCTTGCACATTTACACCATTTGTCCCCATGTGCGATAGTTTTGGAAATTTTGCGTTATTTTCGGTTCTTTCCTTTTCTAGGATTAACAAACCTTGATTAAAGACAGATGTATATTGTGAGCGATCAGGTCTCAATGCGTCATCAGATGATATTTCATTTGGGCTTTTTCTAACATTTGGGACCCATTTATTTAGGTTTATATCATATACAATATCGTTCCAAGCTTCCTTTTGTTTTAGTGTCGAATTTCCCTGCACCACTATTCCAGCCCATGCCAAATTTGTACTATTAAGGCCATTATCATCTTTGTGTGTAATTGTTGTGCCCCGTAATACTAGCACCGCACCTATTCCTACAGTTATTTTGCAATTTGTTGCCATTTTTATCGTGACTGCATTGAAAATAACTCTGCATAATTATTTATGACCACATTACTATTGTATGTGGTGTTTATACTTATAGTTAGCGGTACACTTGGGGTACCTAGATTTTGAGATTTCACATGAATAAACAAAAAATTGAAAAGGAGCAATAAGGGAAACTTTTGTACGGTAAGTGCGGCGAAACACCTTAGATTAGTAAGTAATTTTGAATAGAACATAGAATTTGATTTTAATTTGTTGAAATTGGATGAATTTAAATAGGAAGCAAATATATACACCTAGATTCCAAAAAACAAACAGATGGTTGCCTAAGGTTTAAAAATAATTTTCGTATAACTTTTTCGTTTTATTTATTAAGTTTAGCCATATAATTTTCGGTTTAGTTTTATATTAAGTTCGCCTCTCAGTTATTTAGTATATTTGAATTTGCTGCGTTCTTAAACTCAATTTATAAATAAACATCAATATATTAAAATAATTTCCAAAACCAAGCGGATACCAATTTATTTTTTCATTTCCCTTTTTTACCTATATATGCTATAACCTCTTCGCACATTTTATTAAGCTCTTTGGTTTTTTCAGAATTGGAAGAAGTTAAATATTTTCTCAATTGGGCATCTGTTGCAGGTTTCCCTTTTCCAAAAATTACATCTGCATCTGTTAAGATTGTATCTTTTGTTTTGGTATTTATTTTTACAAAATCAAGTTCCTTGATAAATGATATAAAACTCTTTGCCTTGCTGTCTTTAATATTTAGTTCAATAATCATTGTACAAATGTAATAATTAAATATTAAACTTAGCAAAATCATATATACATTTTAGTAAACACTTATGCCCCCCATTTTGCACTTCCCTATTTTTGTATTATTCTTGCCCTTCAAATTATGACAGGTATTTTAGGCATCATCTTAATTCTGGGCTTGGCCTTCTTGTTTTCGAACAATAGAAAAGCTATCAACTACCGCTTGGTTATTAGTGGCTTGCTGCTACAAGTGGTATTGGCTGTGCTAGTACTTAAAGTAGAAGTGGTAACCAATTTCTTTAAATGGATTGGCCACGGAATGGAAAAAATAGAGTCGTTCGGAAGAGAAGGGGGCAAGTTTGTTTTTGGAAATGTATTGCCCAATCCACCTGAACTTGCAAAACAATGGGGTGGCGAAAATGCCTTTATATTTTTCTTTAATATTCCTTGTACTATTATATTAGTTTGTGTAATAGTTGCTATATTATATCATGTCGGTATTATGCAACGTATTGTTTCTGTACTTGCACGCGGGGTATACTTTATTATGCGTACAAGTGGTTCCGAAAGTTTGAGTAATGTAGCGAGTGCATTTGTGGGACAAGTAGAAGCACAAGTAATGATTCGTCCTTACTTAGCGGGCATGACTAAAAGTGAATTGCTGGCAAGTATGAGTGGCAGTTTGGCCTGTATTGCAGGAGGTATTTTAATAGTATATGTGAATATGGGAATACCTGCACAATTTCTGTTGGCGGCAAGCATTATGGCTGCACCTGCAGCATTGGTAATATCCAAAATTGTATTTCCTGAAACAGAAGAGAGCGAAACAAAAGGCAGGGTAAAATTGGAAGTAAAAAGTCAATATAATAATTTGATAGATGCCATTAGCCATGGTGCATCAGATGGAATGAAAATTTCGTTGAATGTAATAGCCATGCTTATAGGTTTTATTGCACTGATTGCTTTCATCAATTATTTGCTAGGACTTATATATCCCGGCTTTAGTTTAGAAATGATATTTGGATGGATATTTACACCTTTTGCTTGGGTGATGGGTGTGCCTGCAGATGAGGTATCTCAAGTTGCAACTTTAATGGGACAAAAACTAAGCATCAACGAATTTTATGCATATAATCAACTCACACATTTGGCCACACCGCTATCGCCCAAAGCTATGATGATTGCTAGTTTCGCATTATGTGGTTTTGCAAACTTTAGCAGTGTAGGAATGCAGATTGGGGGTATCGGAGAACTTGCCCCGGGTCGCAGGGCAGACTTGGCGAAGCTTGGAATGAAAGCATTATTTTGTGGTACTTTAGCATCCTATCTTTCTGCAACAATTGCGGGGCTGTTGATGGAGTTGCCGTTTTGATGTGGTGTCGGGTGAAAGATAGCCGTCATGCTGTTCGCTGCGGCGAACAGCATGACGCTGACGCCTAATTTCGCTGACCACGATGTATTACAACTTATCTATAGCTTTACTTTTTTTGCTCCAACCATAACCTATCGTCATCATAAAATACAATGCGGTAAAATCCTTTTTTGCAACAGTTGATTTTGCGAAGCCTGGTAAGTAACCAAATTCAATTCTCTATATAGATCCTTTGGCGAATACATCGCCTCTATTGGTCATACCAAAACGCCAACCTGTTTTGCGTAATTCGTCAGCATTAAATCTATAATATGTTTTGGTGGTTTTTGGCCTAAATGTACTATCACCCATAGGGCCTTTATTGCCCATTCCAATTAATATATCATAATATATAGTGAGCCAATTTGAGCTTACACAAGTGCCATGTTTATTCGAATGTACTTCTGCATAAAAATTACGGGTAAGTGCTCCACCTAGTTGCAATACTTTTATATTATTATATTCTTTCATCGTTTGAAAATTCAAACCTATTCGAGGTTGTAATACATGGCGATAGGTTACAGGGAAGGCATCTTCCGATTTTTCATTCACCATGGCCACGCCATCATAATGCGATTTAAGTGTAAAATGACGGCGGCCTTTATATTTAAAAGTAAGCAAATTATAACCGCAACCAATTTCAAAATTTGAATATCCAAAGGGTATATATTTATCACTATATTTTTGATTGATGCCAGCAAAAATTTTGGTTTTGTTGACCAAGCCACTCAAATAAGAATTTTCAAAATAAACTCTGGGAGAAAGTTTCAGTTTCCTCAGCTCAGTATCTATTCTCGACCCTGCCGCTAAAGCAGTAGAATTATTGCTCGTATTTTCGTAATTGCCTACCTTGAAATTGAGATACTCAAACGCTATATGCGTGTTGCGGTATGAATTGGGCTCGTCAGATTTTGCAGTAACAACGGGCTGAGCAATTGAGATGGACACTAATAAAAGTGAGCAAATGAATAGTATATATTTTTTCATGAAACAATAATTATGTTGTAAAAATAGGAACTTTGGTTTAGATAATTCTATACCCTTATCACGGTAATTTCTGGTTGTATTGCTAACGCGTGATTATACCCTCGCTGGCTTTCAGCCACCTCCCCTCCCGAATAAGACTGGGGATGGGAGGATTGCTGACGTCGGATTACGCTAACGGCCGCTGTCGTTTGATTACGCTGACCCCTGATATAAATTAGGGTAGCTTTTTTGTCCGTTTCAGCACCAATAAATTGAGCGGATTTGTGGGCAAACCCGAAATATTATTCTGCAATAATCTGATACTTCTATCATAAAATAAAACAACCACAGGTGCATCATCCATAATTTTTTTGTCGATAGTGCTATATAGTTTCGTTCTTATACTATCGTTGGTTATGGTGAGCGAACTTGCATATAAATTATCAATCGCAGAATTTTTATAATGGAAATAATTTGGGCCGCTGGGGCAAAAGTTTTTGGAAAAGAACAAACTTAAATAGTTCTCCGCATCAGGATAATCTGCTATCCACGAACCGCGGAAGAACAGGGCTTGACTCTTAGCCACCATCTGCCTGTGCGTAGTTCCAGGATTGTTTTCTATTTTGCATTTGATACCAATTGCCGTTAATTGATTTTGTATATATACAGTTAAATCCAAATAATTTTTGGTGGTATATAATACGATTTCATCCTTCTTATTATACCCCGATTTATGTAATAATTCTCGAGCTTTTTCTGGATTGTACTCATATATATCGTCTTCAATATTTCCAGGCAAACCCTTAGGTATAAAACCACCCACATTCCCATTCCCTATATTGTTTCGCAATTGGGCAACCATCTCCTTTCGGTTGATGGCATGGCTAATAGCTTGACGAAAACATATATTTGCAAACGGAGAATTTTTCGACAAAGGCAAACTATCATCCACCAAAAAACCCAAATATTCTGTATTGAGATAATTGCCCAAAACAAGTTTGAATTTACCATGATAGTGTTGTTTCAAACTGCCAGATTTGGTGAGCACATCATCTTTAAAACTACTTTCTAGGCCATTTACAAAATCTAATTTACCTTGCAAAAATTCTAAAAATGCGGAGTGCTTACTTCCAATAAATGATACTACAATTCCATTGAGATAGGGGAGTGGTTTATTGTAACTATCTTTTTCAAAATAAAGCGGATTGCGTTCCATCACCATTTTTACTCCATCTTCCCAAAACTTAAGTTGGAATGAGCCTGTACCCACAGGATGTGATCGAAAATCTTTGCCATATTTTTCTATAGCTTCATGTGGAATTGCAAAACAATACGGCATCGCTAATTGACCCAAAAATGGCGGAAATGCTTTGGCAATATGTATTACAACCGTAGAATCATTTGGGGTTTCAATAAGTTTGTTATTATGATATATATCTTTATCAGTTTTTGGATTTGCAATTGGCAGCCATTTTTCATTGAGCAGCCACGCACCGGGACTTGCAGTTGCGGGGTCAAATATCCTTATTAAACTATACGCTATATCTTTTGAATTTAATTTGCGGCCTTTACCATTTGCAAAGCAATCGTGGTCTTGAAAATATATATCATCACGCAAATAAAAAGTATAGGTTTTGCCACTGTCACTAATGTTCCACCTTTTTGCAAGCGATGGAATAATATGGAGATTGGAATCCAATTCCACCAAGCCATTATAAAGTTGCGTAACTGCCCAGATATTGTTCTGATCCTTTGCAAATGCGGGGTCTAACGAACTAATACCCGCATCTTCATTGTAATAAAACAGGTCGCCACGGTTGCTATTCTTGTTCCCGCAATTAATATATAATAAGGTAAAAAAAAATAGTACTATATAATAGTTTGGGAATTTAGTTGTGGTCTCTTTTTGCACTCAATTCCAAATTATTAAATGCCATTAATTGTTGGAAAGTTCGTGACATTCCATCGGGCGAACCATCCAAAAATATCACATTGCCTTTGCCTTGTTCGGCCATGGTTTTCACAGCTTCTGTCCACATGCTAAATAATATTACGGAAGAGTCCAGATTTGAGCTTGCCATTTCTTTAGCAGCTTGGCTCATACCTTTGGCTACTTCTTCGCGGAATGATGCAACTGCTTGTCCTCTTAATATAGCAGCAACTCTGTCGGCTTCGGCTGAAATTTTTATTGCATTTCCTTCAGCTTCGGCGGCTTTGGTTTTTGTGATTAATAAGGCCTGCCCTTCATTCTCAGCAGCAGCTTTTAGATTGTTTGATGATACCACTTTGGCCATCGATTTCATAATCTCTTCATCGAAAGTTATATCATTCATTTGCATATCGATTAAATGATAGCCCCAGCCTTCTAATGTATTATCCAATTGCATTTTTACTTCTTCCACAATGTCCCTACGAAGTGATAATATTTCTGCTTGTCTTTTGGTCGCCACAAATGCACGAATGCTTCCTTCTACGGTGCGTATCAATGCCGACTGAAAGCTTTTAAGATCCATAAATTTGAAAGCTACATTTTTTATAGTTTCTTCATCGTGGTTCACCACCGCATATAATAACATGGCTGAAAAATTTACATTAGCTTGGTCAACTGTGATAGCTTGAAATCCCAGTTCTATAGAGCGGTTCTGGATAGAAATAGTCTTAAATTCACGCTCGATAAAAGGTATTTTGAAATTGAGCCCTGGATGAAGCAATCGTCGGTATTTACCAAATATGGTGATCACTGCAATATTACCTTGTTTAACCGTAGAAATACCTGCAATAATGAGTAATAGGATGACTCCTAAAATGGAGAGAGTTGTTGGTGATATATTCATTTTTATTTTATTTTATTAGGGAGCAAATAACGGGTTTTTTTTTGGAAAGTGATAAGTAATAAGTAGTCAGTGGTCAGCCCGCCGCGGCGGGCAGTGGTCAGTAGCTGACTCCTATTGGCGTACGGCTTACCACTTATCACATCTTACTTATTACTCCTTCTTAAATTTCGCAATCTGTCTTTCGCCATTCTGATTTATGACAGCTATATAATATAATCCTTGAGCAAAATTATTTACAGGCACTATAATAGATTTGTCGTTTTTAATATTTGTATTATATACCAATTGCCCTGCCTGATTATAGATGAACACTTGTTTGATATTAGATTGATTTTCAAAAACAAGATTTAATATTTCCTGTGCAGGATTTGGGTATAACTGGAAGGTCTCTTTTGCAATATTTTGAATTGCATTTCCTGCATATACTACTACCGATCTCGATACATCGTCTGCTTTAATGTTTGAAGGATCGGTAAGGCTATAAGTTAAAGTATAAGTGCCCAATATAGAAGTATTCACGCTTCCTGTAATAGTAACCAAGGATTGTAAAGTAGCAGCATTATAATAATTATCTGTAGCAGTTATACCAAGGTCAGTATAGCTTTGATATTGCATAACAGAGTCAGTTGTCTTTCCATTAATTGTCAATATTGGTTTGGTAGTTTTCTGTACTATGATAGTTCTGGTTTTATTACTACTATTTCCTGAATGATCGGTGGCTACATAGGTAAGAGATTGTACGCCCAATTGCATTGTATTGATACTTCCAATTACTGTTGCTATAAGTGCGGTATCGTAATCATCGGTAATAGTATAACCAGGGTCAGTAAATGCAAGACCAGCCTCAATATATATAGTATCTCCTACTTTTAGTTTTATAAAGGGGGCTACATTATCTGTAATAATAACCGTACGTTGTGCTGTGCCTATATTTCCAACACTATCGGTGCATGAATAGGTAATATATAGCGTATCTGGTTTTGAGGAATTAATTACAGTTGGATATATATTTACCGTCAGGTTTTGCGAATAATTATCAGTTACTTTATAGCCGGGTTCTGAATATACATCACCTATATGAATGGTATAAGGATTGGGTGCAGTAAGTGTTATTATAGGTTTTAATCGGTCAACAACTATTACATCGCGTGCTATTGTTGCTGATTGGTTTCCAGTTTTATCTGCTACTGTATATTGATATTGATAAGTGCCCAGAACGGCAATATTTGCAGTGCCAGTCCGTACTACATTATTTGATATATTTCCATCCACCGAATCATAGGCGATTACTCCAGGATCATTATAGGATGTATTTGCATCAACAGTATCGGGGTTATTGCCAATCAACACTATATAGGGAGCTGTTGCATCAGGTGTAACTGTTATATATCTTGTTTGCGGGATAGCTTTATTGCCGCTGCTATCCGTTGCATTGAAAGTGAGTGTATAAGTACCAATTGTTTGTGTATTGAGTGGTAAAGTGCTCACCATTACAGGCACATTTCCATCTATATTATCCAATGCCGTTGCACCACTATCGGTATAAGTTAGTCCTTGTCCTACTTTTGCATTTGCACCACCAATAAGTTTAATAACCGGGCCTTCAAAATCATCAACCAGGAAAATACCATAGTCTTCGTACTCTCCACCAAAGGCGGTGCTAACGCAAGCTGCGACGCCATTTCCATCAACAACAGCAATCCTTAATTTAGTAAAACCAGTTGCTACTTTTCCAGATGATTTTGTGGGGACAGTAATAGTTGCTGTCCACGTTTTTAATTTTGCAAAACCACTTGAATATACAACTTCTGAACTTTGGAAAATACCATCTATATTATAATCAATCCATATCTTGCACAATGCACTTTTAGTATTAGCTAACCTCCCTGCATTGAATTTGTATTTCCCACCCAATATCATACAAGTGGTACTGCTCGAATAGTCCCAATAATCGGCGGTACCAATGCTTGAAACCATAGATATATCTCCAATATTAAACATACTAATTCCTGCTTCCGTTCCTGTAAAAGTAGAGCAAGTAGGATAGCAATAATCATCGCTCACATAAAAATAATTGGTAATCGATTTTACATTATTTCCATAAGCATTGGTTGCAGTTAAAGAAATACTATAATAACCGGTATCGGTAAATGATACATCAGGGTTTTGGTCTGATTGGCTGGTTCCATTTTCAAATACCACATTATTGTTTGGTTGAATATCCCAATCCCAACCTGTGGCACCATATAAAGATTTATCTTTTAAGGATACGATTTTATATAGTGTAAGTTTACTTGGCGTTGCTTTTTGAACAGCTATGCAACCGCTGGGAACATAAGAATACTCGGCCTCGAAAGCGGCAACAGGGCTTTGCGACGGATTAACGATTGTAATAACTTTGTCAACGGTGTCAATTCCACCACAACTCTGCACTATTAAACGACAGGTTTGTGTTCCAACATTATTAAATGTATATATATTTTTCCATCCTGTGGCGTCTTCAAATCCATCGTTCTCATAATCCCAACTATAAGTATATGTTTTATCCCAATAAGTTGCTTTTATATCCATAGTAGAGCCTATATAAACGGTATCGGGAATTACAAAGAGAGCACTTGGTTTTGGGAACGTTCCTGGAGTTGAATACCATTTGGCCTCAAATCCTTTTCCTCTTGTATATCTACTATAAAAATATATATACATGCTGCCACTTTTAGCAGTTAATTTGCTGGGCTTATAATTATTGGTAAACCCATAATTATTGAATAATTTCTTTCCTGATATACTATCTGTACCATCCCAGATTCCTAGCCACGAAGCATTTCCTAAATCAAATTTACTTTGGTCGAATTCTATCGTAACGTCTTTTGCACAAGGAGCTATCAGCAGATGTAATTTTTTATTCGTTCCATGGTTTCCATACTTTCCACCATCATCGTACAAGCGACCTTCTGAAGCACTGGTATAAGTGGGGCTTCCCATTATAATAGTTTGCAATACTTTTATATATATACTTTTGCAAAGCTGGCTACTTCCTATTGCATTGGTGGCAGTAAGGCATATATTATAATTACCTGGGGAAACAAAAGTTATTACTGGTTGAAAGCTATTAGTATCCGTACCATTTGTATATATCCAATCGGTGCCATAGGTGCCAGGCGTAACAGTCCAATTGAAGGATTCAGGGCCTTGTATAGTATAGTTTTTAAAAGTGATTGTTCCATTTTCATCTATAACTGTATCGCTTGCATAAAAACTAGGAACAGGAACATTCGATGGATTATATACATTGAAATTAATAGTGGTATCGTCCGTTCCTATGCAATTAATTACTTCCAGTTTTATACTATGACTCCCCGTATTGCTAATCGTGCTCATTAAATCCTTGGTCAAAACTCCACTGACCAATGTCCCGTCAATATACCAATAATAATGTTTACCTAATTTATTGGAAAGGTTCGTAGCAGTAAATATACAATTCACAAATATAGTATCTGGTAAACTAAAACTTGCAAATGGGTTGCTATATTTATAGGCACACTCATCGGCACCTAGTTGTGGGGCAATGGTGCAGCGTTGGTTGCCGTCAATATCATCGCTTACACCTGTAAGGCTATCTCCTTGCAAGGGGGCAATATTGGTCTTTAAATGCAAGTTATAAGGTGATACGGTACTCATAAAAGCAGGCACTTGGTTAAACACAAAGTTATTTTGTCCATTCACGCCTTGTATATCTTTTACAGTTGTATATAGTGGCCCATTATTAATCCTAACCATGTCGGCCCCTAAATCGCCATTGAGGTTATTATATTCTGATAGATTAATATTACTTGCCTGAAACGCCCATATACATTGGCTATTGGCACGTTGTACACTTATTATATTATTTCTAAAATCAACCGTGGGGCCATATACATATACCCCATACCTTGTGGCAGCTCCAGTTGGAGCATAATTATATATGGTATTGTGGTAGATTTTTACGTTAGCTGTACTATTATAGGTATATAGGTATATGCTTCGTACATTAGTGCCCCACACAAAATTATTTTGAACCAATAGATCATTACTATAATAACAATTCATTCCCGTAGAAGTGGCATTTATCTTATTGCTCAGTATAAATGATGCATCTGAATAATACAAAAACAATCCAATTGCAGAACTATAGATGTAATTATTTGATAGTGTAACGGAATCTTCATAATATAAATATATACCCGTGCCATTAGATAGGTTTGAGATATCGCAATTTTTTACTAAGAAATTATGTCCTCTATTACTCACATCTCCATACATATAAATTCCATAATATCCACCCGAAATATTGGTATTGGTTACGGAAGCATACGTCACCGAATTTTTGGTGCTATTGGGTACAGTTCCGAAAACAATATTATAACTGGAATTCTTATTCACCACGCATTTAATTATACAACTGTCAACATGTATCTCGGTAATGTTGCCTGCAAAACTGAGAGCAGTATTTGTTACATTGAGCGTATTAGTTTGATCGATAGTAAGGTTCTTTATGGTAACATAGGAAACGTTGTTAAACGCTATAAGTTTAGTCTTACTGCTTGAGAATTTGGTATTAGTGGCATTCCCACCATCAATAGTTAAAGTATTGGTAGTACTAAGTCCAGCAATATTATTAAAGTATGCACTGTCGGTATAGGTGCCTGCTTTTATTTTTACTATGGTGGGGCCACTTATATAACAGCTATTCAATAATTGGGCAACCTCGTTGAGTGTATGATAATTGGTATATGATTTAGAACTTGACGGATTTACGGTTAAAGTTCCAGACACACCAGTACACAAAAGCAAACTTGTTGTGTCATCGTTAATATTGGCATCAGGGTTATTGCCATTTGGATATTTTACCCATGCTTTTAATGTATATAAGCCATTTGACGAAGCAGATATTGTTTGCGAAAATTTATGGGTATATTGAGCACACGAGGCAAGGTTCAGCCCTGTGATGTTTTCTGTAACAGTAGTGCCATCGAATAAGTAGGAAACCCGCACACTGTCGAGCGTGCTATCGCTGTGGTTTGATATGGTAAGTGCAAGCGTATCGTTTTGCCCTACGGTTAAAGTTGCAGGCCCATTTAATGAAACTGCAGTTATATTAAAATTGGTATCCGCATTCACATTTATTTGTAAATCCCAAAAATCGCCATAGGTTACCTTGCAAGGATTGTTTGTTACAGCGAGGTTTCCATAGTCGGCACCGATACGCATGCGATAGGCACCTGACGGGGCACCGATGGGTACTATAAAATATCCATACAAACTATCATTGGCACCAATATTTGACTTTTGCAATAATAATTCCGCCGACTCAAAGGTATCATTCTTATTCCAGTCAATATACATATATGCTTGCTGCGATGGGTAAGTAGCCACCTGGGCTGCCATATACACCGTATCGCCTTTGTTGAGGCAAGTACCTGTAGTATTATAATAATTGTAATACGATTGTTGGGTATTATACGTTATTGTTTTCGAAAACTGTCCGTATAATTTAACCCTGACAATACCGATGCCGCAACATTTGTTCGTGGCAGAGGGGCTTGCACATTGTGCCAAGGATTCAAAATTGATTGCTGAGGCAAATAGAAGTATTGCCATTGCTATAATTATTGTAAAATATTTTGTCATAATAAGTTAGATAAATAATTTTCAAATGTACAGGAGATTTTGGTAAAAAAGAAATTTTTTATAGAGGAATAGGGGGGAAGGAATAAGGAACTGTCTCCTTCAGCCGTTCCGAAGCATCTGAAGGCACTTATTCCTTACTCCTTACTCCTAGTACCTAATTACTGCTTGTTTCATTTCCAACCCTTCCCTAATATTGTCAGGTGAAATATTTTGTAGCTCCCATATTGTTGTGTATTACACTTTTTAGCCAAGCACAATCCATTACGCCGTATGTGTTCAATACCGATGGTGCAACTTTGAAAGGTAGCACGGTGCAAATTGAGATTTCCATTGGTGAACCCATTACGACCACTTTATATTCAGCTAATAATATCATAAGCCAAGGACTGTTGCAGCCAAACTATAATTTGATGACAAGTATATATATAGAAGAGAAAAATATTACGATTAAATATTGCCCCAATCCCACCACAGATAATATATATATAGAAACAGATGCAGTATATAACAACATACAGATTTTTGACATGACGGGCAAGTTGGTGCAGATTCAGTAAGGGCAAAGCAAACAATTAATAATGGAGTATTTGGCAGCAGGGCTATACGAGGTAGTGTTGGTAGATAAAATATGTAATCCTGTTACGCATTTTAAGATTAGCAAAATCACATTTTAAAAATATTTTCTAATAAAAAAATCCTTACTTTTATTATCGTCTTTCTTTCTAGTACTGCTCGTTTATGGGCAGGTAGCACAAGGTATAAACTATTAAGGTGTTGCCCGAAACCAATTGGGTGTGACACTTAGTAATAAATCCATTGGCGTGAGGATGAGTATGCAGGATAGTGCTCTCCATAAAGTATTATATACAGAAGTGTATACTGTTGCTACCAATACGATGGGATTGTTCACCCATATAGTAGGTCGTGGTACAACTGTATATGGTAAGTTTGATACAGTAGATTGCGTTCGGTTTGGCGTTGTCGCCAACCGAAAAAACCCTCGCACCACCCTTTTGTGGTTGGCGACAACGCCAGCCCACAAGGAGTACCGCGAGCTTTTGTCTTGAGTATATATATGCCTTAATGATTAATGGGCATTGCCGTATGGCCCCATCCGCCGCCGTGGACCGAATCCATAATCCCGACCCAAAACTTTCTCCCCACTGAATTGTTTCATAAAACAAAACCCTAAATAAAAACTATATAACATGCAAAAAGAATTTTTATTAAACAGTATTACAAAAGAAATGAAACTTATTCGCAGAATTTCTACTTTGGTCCCTCAGGATCAAGTTGATTTTAGACCCAAAGAAGGGATGCGAAGCACCATGGAATTATTACATTATTTATGTCGTATCGGAACGGGAATGATATCATATTGGGAACGAACAGATGGTGCAGATCCGAGAACTCATTTCGCAGAACTGAATGTAAATGTTAAAGAAATTATCTTAGCTCAAGTACCTGTCGAAATGGATAAACAAATTGCGTTGATAGAAAAATTATTCAGCAATTTTTCAGAAGCGGAATTATATACAAAAGAAGTCACTTACCCTTGGGGCGAAAAAGCATTATTGGGTCAAGCCCTAATTGAAACAAGTATAAAATATTTAACGTCGTACAAACTACAATTATTTGTCAACCTTAAAATGTCAACCGATTTAAAATTAGGAACTCCTGATTTGTGGAGGAAGACGGAGATAGGGGAAATAGGAATAAGGGATAAGGAATAAGGCCATACGGCAAATGGTTGCTGGCGTCGGCCTCTTACTCCTTATTCCTTACCCCTTGGTATTTACATCACCATTCCGCCGAAGGATCTATTTTAAACACCTCGGTCATTTCATCTAAAAGTGGTTGTAAATATTCTGTATGTTTTCCATAGCGTCCGCCCAGTGAGGGATTCCATCCGCCACTGGCAGATTGTGCAGGGAGTTTTAAATTTGATTGTATAATAATAGGTGTAATTTTTTCTAACCATCTATTATATAATATATTTTCTCCTTCAAATATTTTTTCGTCTTGCAATAATTGTTCGTGTGGTCCGGTTTCAAAAATGCCAAGAGCCATATTGAAGGCATTATCCAAAGCAACTTGCATGCGGTTATGCGATTCTTCTGTAGCATTTCCCAATTGTTTCAACCATACATCGGCATGCATAATATGATACTTTATTTCACCACGATATTTGCGTGCAAGTTTTGATATAGGTTCAAATGAAGAATTAATTAACATATCAAAACGTAACCACTCCGCATGGTCAAAAAGAAAATGACGTATCAAACTAAAATCATAACCGCCAATGGGCATCTCCACCAAATGAGAACAATGAAATTGTGCGGAGTTACGCATAAATGCAAGGGTGTCGGCATCTTGTTCGCCCAAGGTATTTAATATATTATATATAGCTTGGCTTTGGCCCAATTTATCCTGAGCCATGCTGCTGAAAGCGATATCCTCTTCTAGTATCGGCCCTAGTCCAGTCCACTCGCTGTTGCGGTGACCTAGTATCAGTTGGTCGTCGGCTATTTTATATAATAGTTCTTTAATAGCAATTTGCTTGTCCATATATTATATATATTATTTTTGTTCTTTTTTGTACTTATTTATTTTGTCCATCACTTTATACCCGCCAGCTTCTCTATATATTTTTTCGGGAGTAGTGTCAAATATATCAGCATCTTCGTAACCAGTGCTATGTATATTGCACGACTGCACCACCCATATATTAGCGGTATGCCCTCTACGGCCAAAGGTTTCCTTAGCCATCACCAAGGCCATTTCGGCATTGGGTGCATGTATAATACCCACATGTTCGTGCTGCTCTCCGCGTTTGCGTTGGTGAAAAACTTCCCAGGTTTCCCATTGGTCAAGTTCTTTTTTTTCGGTAATATCTTCGGGAAAATTTATACGGTTTACCCTTGGGTCAATGGACTTGTTCATACTATATATCAATGTAAATCAAATAATCTTACTAAATCTCTATGTTTGCCAGAAGTATGGCAACTTATACAATCGGTGCCTTTACTGCCTGCACCAATCTTTACCGAGCCACTGGGTTTATATTCGGCCCAAACCCAACCATTGCCCGCATTTGAAGCTTTAGGCATTTTATACATTACGGCATATAAACTTAAGGAACCTAATTGTGAGCCGCTCGTTTCTTTTATAATTAAAGAAGAGTCGGGGAAACTTGCACCTGCGGGTAATTTTCCATCACTACCCAATACAGAATTTGCCTTAGCATTAAAATGAACACGCATAAATTTATCATGCGGGCTCGAAGGGTCGGATGCTATATAGTTGGTATTATTCTTATAATAAAACAATCCAGAATTGGTTACCAAATCAAACAATGCTTCATCAGTAACACCATTTGCATCCACACTGGGATTGTGTTTGCAAGTGGTGGTTGCAAAAATAAACATCAAACCCAAAGACAATATACTTATACATTTTACCACTTAACTATTTGAAGTTTAGTTATTTGGGCAGTATTATTATTGGTGGTTTTTACGATATATATTCCAGCAGGTATATCAACTACATTGCATTGTACTTTTGTATAACCACTTCCAATTTTATTGTTATATAGTTCTTTGATTTGCTTGCCAGAAATGTCTAATAATTGTATAATCATATTGCCAGAATTCATGCTATTTACATCAATGATGATGATATCATTTGCAGGATTAGGAAATACTTGCATTTGTATATTATTGTCTACTGTATTAATAGCATTCACGTCGTTTAGTTCTAGCTTGTCAATGTATAATACAGAGCCATCTTGTGGGTCTCCATCCTCGGCACCAGCAAACAAAATAATACTTGCACTATCAGGTATACCTGCAAAACCAATATCATATTTAATTATAGAATTGAATGCAGAATAAGTTGATACATTTGCAGTAGAACGGAATTCGCCTTGGCCAACATTTGCACCACCTTTGTACACAGCAATTACAAATTTGCAAGTGTCGCCATTCTTTGGAGCATATTTATAATACCCAGTTAGGTTCAAATATTTTTTGTTAATGGGAAATGTGGGGTAATCGTCTGTGGAAGAATTCAAATCAGTTTTGCCAGAGAATGCTACCCCAGGGAGGGTGCCACTTCCTGTATAGCTTCTATTTGTCAATTTCAAAGCAAAACTTCCATCTTTTGCATCAGAGGTTTTTTCGGTAGTCATAACCGGCATTCCGATAAATTGAGAAAAAATACTGCTCGTGCTCCAATCAGTAGGTTCATCCATATTTGTGGTGTTTAAGGTTTCAAAACCAGGATTGATTATAGTGCCTTCTTTTGTTCCATTTTTAGTTAGAGATACATCATCTATTATAACCCAACTATTTGAACTATCTATTGATCCCAATGACATTATAATAGCTATTGTGTCCAATTTGGCAATAGGGAGAAAGAATGTAATTGGGATTTTTATTAGCGTAAAATTAGTGGAATCGCTTACTGAAAAATTAGCAAAAGCGAATGCAATTTGTGATCCTGACTTTCCGCCCGAAACAATAACTTGACAACTATCATCAGTTGCAAAATATCCTTTGGCATAAAACGATAAAGTATCAGGGCGACCTACATACGGCCAGCCACCGCCTGCAGCACCAGCAGTATAACCAATAGTGGCCTGTTGCCCGCTGTAGGCTATATGTTCCATGAACATAGCTGAATTGCCTTGGTTTGCTTTTGTGGTGAGCGATGCGGGTCCAAAGGCAATCCAATGGTCGATTGCGGAGAAAGAATATTTTCCCCAATTTTCAAACGAAGCATTGGGAATTTGAGCCCATGCACTGGTTGTGATAGTAAGAGCAACAATGTATAATAGTATTTTTTTCATTTGTATATTTATTTATTTTGTTATATATATATTCTTAGTTAAGCTAAAGGAACTACATAAGCAGATTCTTTCGTATTCAAAGCTCTGCGAACCCATGCACCTTCGGTTTCTGCCCATTTGCGTACCCCCAATCTTTCTTTATTGCATGGGCCGTCGCCATTAATTACGCGTTTAAATTCATCCCAATCGGGTTCAGTGTATTCCCATTTTCCAGTAGTTTCATTCTTTTTAAATGCAGGGTCGGGGAGTACCAAACCAAGATCCCAAATTTTTGGAACATACATATTAAAAAACTGGTTACGCATATCATCGTTGCTCGCCATTTTCACTTTCCACTTCATCAGTATTGCACCATGCACACTTTCCTTATCCGATGGACCAAAGAAATGCATAATAGGAGGCCACCAGCGGGTCAATGCTTCTTGCACCATTTGCCTTTGCGTCTTAGTGCCAGTTGCCAAATGTACCACTACATCGTGACCATATTTAAGGTGAAAAGATTCTTCGGAACATATACGTTCTAATGCTCGGCAATAGGGACCATAACTTCCTTTGCTATTGGCTACTTGGTTCACGATAGCACCCGCATCAATTAGCCAAGCTATTACTGCGGTATCGGCCCAAGTAACGGCGGGGTAATTAAATACATTGCTATATTTCGATTTGCCCGTGAGCAAATCATCAATCATGGCTTCACGGCTTTTACCAAGGGTTTCGGCGGCAGAGTATAATAGTTGTGCATGGCCCATTTCGTCTTGCACTTTCGCCATCAACGATAGTTTGCGACGAAAACCAGGGGCACGTGTTATCCAAGTTCCTTCCGGCAAAGCACCGATTACTTCGCTGTGGGCATGTTGCTCTATCATACGTATAAGTTGTTTTCGATACTCTTTGGGCATCCAATCCATAGGTTCTATTTTGTCGCCACCTGCAATGCGGGCTTCAAATTCTTCTAACTTTTGCAAGTCCTCACCTTCAAGAAATGAAGGAATTTTTTCGTTGGGGTCGATGTATGCGTTACCGTACATATTATTTTATTATTTATTTTTTTAGTGGTCAGCCCGCCGCGGCGGGCAGTGGTCAGTAATCAGTGATTCGCCGCCGCGGACGTCGTCAGCAAACTGCCTTCTGCTTACTAACCACTACTTACTGTCTACTATCTACTACTTACTGTCTACTGTCTACTACTTACTGCCTACTACTTACTGTCTACTGTCTACTTTCTACTTTCTACTGACTACTACTTACTGTTTACTACTTACTGTTTACTGTTTACTGTCTACTGTCTACTATATTGGTTTCTTTAATCCGGTTAAAACAAAGTCTGCTAATTTTTGTGCTATTTCTGAGGGTTTCATTTTTCCTTTGGGGTTATACCATTCCGAAATCCAATTAACGGCCGATAGTATGGTGAGCACTGCAAAACGCTTATCGCCCTCCGCAAAAATTTGTTCTGTTTCGCCGGTATTAATAATTTCTGTGAATCCTTGTTCGTATTTGTTACGGAGTATAATAAATTCATTCTTTTTTATTTCTTGCAAATGTCGCCATTCATGGGTGAAAACTTTAGAGGCATTGGAATCGGCACAAATAATTTCAACATGATTTTTAATCGCCAATCTCAACTTTTCTTCAGCATTAAAATATATATCGTTCACTTCATCTATGGCGGTTATGAGTTTATTGCCCATGCTGAAACAGATATCTTGCAACAGGTCGTCTTTCGATTGGATATAAGTATAGAGCGAACTTGCTTCCAAGCCCATATCGGCAGCCAACTCTCGCATGGATGAACCCGTAAAACCTTTGTTGGCAAAGCGTTTACAGGCCATTTCTATTATCTGTTGACGACGTCGGTCTACCATTGTACCTAACAAGTGTTAGGCAAAAGTAAACCATACTAATGGCATTTCAATTTTTTTTTGAAAAGCCAGCAATAATATTCTTGGCTTTGATTGAGCAAGCCCTATTTTGTACTAATTTTGCCCCATATTATGACAACTGAAAATAATTCAAATCAAGTGGAATATCATTTCAATGTGATTGAAATGATACAGATATTGTGGAAATGGCGAAAAAAAATTATCATCGTTATACTTATCGCAGCAGGTATTTCGGCCATTGCCACCGGGCCATGGTTTATTACACCATTGTTCAAATCGAACATGATATTTTACCCAACGGTCAACAATTCTTTCTCAGCCAGTTTCTTAAAGGATAATGTGGGCGACAAAAGCGACCCACTAGTGTTTGGCACAGAGGTGCAAGTGGAGGAGATGTTGCAAATTTTGAATTCAGATTTGACACGTGGTGCCGTGATGCAGCATTTCGATTTATTGAATCATTATCATTTAGAGCCAGACGATGACCATAGATATGTAAAACTAGGTCGTATATATGATCGTAAAGTCAGTTTCAAACGTACCGAATTTACCTCGATTGAATGCACGGTGCTTGATGAAGATCCACTGTTCGCTGCCAAAATGATTGATGGTATTTCCGATATCATGGACTCTATTAAAACACAAATACAAAGGCAAGTTGCTAGGCAGGCACTAACTATTGTAGAAGAAGCATATCATGCCAAACGCAGCGAAATAAAGTATTATAATGATTCACTAAACCGCCTAGGCGATTTGGGCGTGTTCAATGTGGCTGAGCAAGCCAAGGTGCTCACAGACATACAATTGAAAGGTGGGGCAAATACCGATGTGCAAAAACAACTCTTGGCCAAATACGGTCGTTCGTTTGAAACCCTTGCCAGAACTGTATTCTTGGAGCTAGAGAAGGAATCGGATCTGAGAAAATTTTATGACCAAGCTCGTATTGATGCTAGTGCCAATGTGCAGCATAAATTCATTGTGAGCAAATCGGGACCATCGCAATTTAAAGCATATCCCATTAGGTCGCTGTTCTTATTGCTTACTTGCTTGGCCACACTCATATTTACTTGCTTAACAATTTTGGTTTACGAGAAAATATATTTGCCCAATAAAAAGCCTTCCATTGCAACTACTGCTTAATCATCAACGTTGGTTTTGGTTGTTGACCTTATTATTTATAACGGTCAATGTTTTATTGGTTGCCAATAATATTTATTATGGTCTTTTTTTTCCGCTGGTGGCAGCAATAGTTCTGGTTGGTATTTATCGTTTTGATTTGTTGATTATGCTAACGGCCATGCTCACCCCGCTATCATTCAGGTTTAACAATATAGGTTTTGGAATAGGCTTGGACATGCCCTCCGATTTATTGCTTTTACTGATGGGCGGTATCGTCATATTCAAATTTTTTGCAGATGGGCAGGCCGATATGAAAATTATCAAACACCCAATCACGTTAGCAATATTTATCAATTTGTTCTGGATTGCTTTTACCAGTATCACCAGCAGCATGCCCTTGGTTTCCATCAAATATTTTTTATCGAGATTCCTGTATGTAATAGTATTTTACTTCGCCCTAGCACATGTTTTTAAAAACCTGGACAAAATAAAATTGTATTTTTGGCTTTATATAATTCCTTTTGCAGGCATCATTATATATACCTTAATCCAACATTCAGAATACAGTTTCGACCAGCGTGCAAGCTACGGCATGAGCCAGCCTTTCTATATTAACCACGGCATTTATTCTATTCCAATTGCTTTCTTTGTCCCGTTTCTCATTGCAGTGCTGGGCAATGGGCATAAGTTGAATTACAGCTTGCCTTTTCGCAGTATTTGTTTAGCATTAATAGGTTTGTTTATAGTAGGACTTATATATAGTTATACCCGTGCTGCATGGATAAGTTTGATAGCGGCCTTAGGTTTAGCAGTTATATTATATTTCCGTTTTAAGTGGTACATATATGCCTTGGGAATTCTTGTAGTACTTATGGTAGGTTATTCTATGCGTGAGCGGTTGCAATTGATGCTTCACAAAAACAAACAAGTATCAGCAGATAATTTGGAGCAGCATATAAAATCAATATATAATATCTCTAACGACGACTCAAACCTAGAACGCATTAACCGCTGGCGTAGTGCATTGCGTATGACAGCCGAGCGGCCGTGGTTTGGCTTTGGGGCGGGTACCTACAAATTCCAGTACGCTCCATACCAGCGAGCCAAGGAACTAACTAAAATAAGTACCAATTTTGGAACCGTGGGCAACGCACACAGCGAGTATTTCCAACCCTTGGCCGAAATAGGGGTGATTGGGCTACTCAGCTTTTTGTACCTGCTTTATTTGGTGGGAAAAACAGCCGTTAAGCTGCATTACAAATCGCTCGACCCCAAGGTTAGGGTTTTAAATATGGCGGCCTTGCTAGGGTTGACCACTTATTTTGTGCATGGCTTGCTCAATAACTATAGCGATCAGGACAAAGCGGCTGTTCTAATATGGGGTTTTATAGCCATTATAGCTGCTTTAGATATTTATCACGATAAAAAAACAAAATTGGTATAATCATTGTATTTTTGTACAAAATTTCAAATCAATACATACCATGAAAAAGATTTTATTCATTCTCCCATTATTAGCAATGGCAATCAGCTTTTGCTCCATGAGCCCCGACAAAAAAGTAGAAACCGCTAATACTCCAGTTACTTCCACCACCGACAATAGCGGTGTGGGCAGGAAAATAACTTGGGTCGATTTTAATGAAGGTTATGCAAAAGCCAAAAGTGAAAAAAAGATAGCCCTTATCGATTGCTATACCGATTGGTGCTACTGGTGCAAACGCCTTGACAAAGATACCTACACAGATTCGTCAATAATAGGGTTGGTTAATAGCAAATACGTGGCGATTAAGTTTAACCCCGAAAAAACGGACGTTAAATACACCATAGATGGTAAAACCTATAATGGCATGGAATTGCTCAGCATTCTTTCTAATGGGCAGAGTTCAGGCTACCCTACCACATTTTTTATCAATACAAAAGGCAACAAAATGTTGGCTCCATTCGAAGGATATGCTGGCCCTGCCGATTTCTTGAAAACATTGCAAGAAAGAGCAGGTCAATAATTAATCGTTGATATTTTTTTAACATACTTGGCAAAGGTTTTATATATATATTGTTTATTGCTCTTCTATATTAATTTAGAGGCCAAACCCAAACCTATACAATATTCTGAGATTGGCCAAACAGTTAAGATTGTAAATGACAGTGTCTTTTCGCCGCAGTTAAATGCCTATAAAAAGATATGGATATACTTGCCAACCGGTTATCATACTTCTAAAAAGAATTATTCGGTAACCTATATGCCCGATGGAGAAAAAGCTTCATTGGTGGATCCTTCTTCACCAGCAAAGCAAAGAGCCGATATATACAGTACCTTGGGTAATTTTGAGAAAAACAATTTGCAAAGTGGATTACTCGTGGCCATAGTAAACGGCAAAGCCGCAGGCCGCGAATTGTTTTCTCCTTTTGGTGCAAATAGCATTGGTGATGCTTATGTAGACTTTATTGCAAATACTTTAAAACCCTATATAGATTCTGCTTACCGCACCATGCCGTATGCCAATAAAACAGCAGTAATGGGGGGGCACTGGGGTTCATATATAAGTATGTATGCTTGGCTTAAGTATCCAGATGTGTTTGGCAAACTAGGTGTATTAAATCCAGATTTTTGGGTAATGGACTCTATGAATAATTTTATACTTTCTAATCCACCAAGACCCACACAAAAAGTATATGTTTATCTCGGTACTGGCGAAAACAAACTCATTATTGATGATATGGCAAAGATATTTAAATTGCTCAAGCTTTCGGGCTTACCCGAAGTCCAAATGGTTGATATCGTGACCACCGACAACGACGGTAGGTGGGAGTTTGGTGTAGCCTATCAATGGCTGTTTTTTAACAATGCTTCTCTCGAACTTGATCAAATGAAAGGACGGCCAGTGCTTGAATTTAAAAAACGTATCGCACACTTTACCCCAATCGATTTATCGAAAAACTATATGTATCATATTATAGATTCTCACGGCAAACAATTTATGTCGGACGAAAAGCTATATAAAAATTCCATCAATATGGTGAATTTACCCAATGGAACTTATTTTGTGAATTTACATAATAACAGCCATTCTTATTTATACAAGATCGTATTGGAGTAATGGCCGAAGTATTATATAACAATCAACCTGCTATAGGTATCGTAGGTGGCGGTCAGTTAGGTTGTATGTTTGTACAAGAAGCAGCAAGGTATGATATTATAATAAATACTTTAGATGCCGATAATGCCCCTGCAAAAACTTGTGCCAGAAATCATATTGTAGGTTCGCTGCAAAGTGCAGATGATATCAATCTTTTAGCTCAAATTTCGGATGTGCTCACTTTTGAAATAGAGAATATCAATGTCGAGGCATTGATAGCATTGGAAAAGTCTGGAAAAAAAATTATTCCTAGCCCTAGAGTTTTGCAACTGATACAAGATAAAGCCAAGCAGAAATTCTTCTACCTCGAACATAGAATACCTACTGCCCCATTTGTGGTGGTTGATGATATACATCAAATAGCTTCGGCCATTGAAGAATTAAAAGTAGCAGACAAATTTGTGATTAAAACCGCTACAGGTGGTTATGATGGCAAAGGGGTTTTTGTATTATCGAAAAATTCAGATTATATCAATCAAATTTCGATGCTCTCTGGCAAATTGGTCGTAGAAATATTTATTGACGATGCCATTGAAGTAGCGGTGATTGCTGCCTGCGACCAACAAGGAAATATTAAATGTTTCCCTGCCGTGGAAATGGTTTTCGACCCTAAGCTCAATTTGGTTGACACACTTATTTGTCCTGCACGTATTGAAAAAAGTATATTAGAAAGAGCAGAGGAAATTGCAATATCTTTGATTAATCAATTTGAAAGTCCGGGCCTATTTGCAGTAGAAATGTTTGTAACGCCAGCAGGCGATATATATATAAATGAAACCGCTCCACGTCCGCACAACTCGGGTCACCATACCATAGAAGGATGTTTTACCAGTCAGTATGAACAATTGTTGCGAGTGTTAATGGGTTGGCCACTGGGAAGTTCTGATATTATTAAACCCTCCTCCATGATTAATATTATAGGCCCTGCTGATATTGTAGGGAATTATTATCTGCAAAACATGGATGCCTTATTACTTGAAGAAGGTGTATATATACATTTATATGGAAAGCATGAAACCCGCCCTGGTCGTAAGCTTGGGCATATTACTATTTTGGCAGAAACTATAGAAGATCTTATTGTAAAAACAGAAAAGGTTAAACTATTATATACGGTAGCAGCAGCTTAAAATCTATGAAAAAAGGAATTGTATTCTATATAATGGTACTTGGTTTTGCAAGTGCCCATGCCCAATACAAAGTAGTGAAAGTAAATTCACTAAGTAATTCACCCAATGAAGTAAGTATTGCTATCGACCCTCTCAATCCTGCACGTTTGGTGGCTGGGGCCAATTTGCAAGCCGTGTATTATAGCACCGATAGTGGCAAAACATGGAGTGAAAAAGACTTGAGAAGTAGTATGGGTGTGTACGGGGATCCTGTATTGCATGCCGATAATAATGGAAATTTCTATTTTGGGCATTTGGCAAAAAACAAGAAATTAATGAAGGGTGCTTATGATGGATTGGATCGTATTATTATACAAAAATCTATTGATGGGGGCAAAACTTTTAGTGATGGGGACTATGCAGGAATGGATACAACGAAAACGCAAGACAAGCATTGGTTCAGTACCGATAAGCAAAATCATCTCTATGTAACTTGGACAGAATTTGACAAATATGAGAGCAAAGATCCCGATGACCATTCCCGAATTAGGTTTAGTAAATCAAGAGGGGAGGGCGTTGATTTTACACCTGCTATTACGATATCGGATACGGTGGGCGATTGCGTGGATGGTGATAATACTTTAGAGGGAGCTACTACAGCTATAGGCCCCGATGGCACTGTGTATGCAGTA
Source organism: Bacteroidota bacterium (assembly GCA_034439655.1). NCBI lineage: Bacteria > Pseudomonadati > Bacteroidota > Bacteroidota bacterium. The sequence continues at coordinate 28,692 of JAWXAU010000090.1, forward strand.
TGGGCAGGTTATGAAAATATATATATGGATAGGTCGGAGGATGGAGGAATCACTTGGGGAAAAGATATCATCATAGCACATCAAAAAGGTGGTTGGGATTTGCCCGTAAAAGGTCTGTACCGCAGCAATGCGATGCCTTTTTTACACTGCGATAAAAATGGAAAACTGTATTTGATATATGGCGATAAACGCAATGGCGATATAGATATTTGGTTTAAGAGCAGTGCGGATGGTGGTAAAATTTGGACTGATGATAAACGCCTCAACCACGACGCGGTAAAGAACGGAGCAGACCAGTTCACACCAAATATGTGTGTAGATCCCGTTACCCAAAATGTATATATTATATATTATGATGGGCAGCATAGTAAAACCAATATGTTCACCGATGTTTATATGGCTTTCTCAACAGATGGTGGTGCAACATTCAATAATTTGAGGCTTACTGCCAATTCATTTCCGATACCCGACAAAGCAATTTTTTTCGGAGATTATATAGATATTGATGCGGTGAATAATATTGTTCGCCCCATCTGGACCGACTATAATAACAATACTACACAGGTGAAATGTGGTTTAATAAATGCAAATGATATTGTAAACTATAATATCGCACCTCCCAAGTTAGACGTTGCTATTAAGACTTCTGTTTCGGGCAAAAATATATATGTGCATACAAACTCAGCTTATGCCCAAAAATATAAAGTTTATATTCAATATAATAAAGTGGGTGAACCTAAGAAAGTAGGAAAATTAAATTTGAAAAAAGGAGATAACGAGTTTCATTTTAAGGCCGCAAAGCTTTCCTATGGCTCGTATGATTTGATTTTAAAAACCGAGGTAGGAACTATTACTATTCCTTTTACGCATCCGTTTTTTTAAAGGTCTTTATCGTCATTCTGATCCCGACACATCGGGATTCAATGCGAAGAATCTGTTCATAGCGTCTCCGATTCTGACAGATTCTTCGTCTCGTCATTGGAAATACACAATAATTGTTATATATTATCGAATGTCGATTCCGATAGCTATCGGACTCAGAATGACGGTAGTTTCACAAAACCCAAACTCACACTATTAATACAATAACGCAAACCTGTGGGTTTTGGGCCATCATCAAATACATGTCCTAAATGCCCACCACAATAAGCACAAACGACTTCAATACGCTTCATTCCAAAACTAGTATCTGTAATTTCTTTTATATGTTTTTTATCAATGGTTTCATAAAAGCTGGGCCAGCCACAACCTGCATCAAACTTAGCATCGCTGGTAAAAAGTTCATGTCCGCAGCCTTTGCATATATATGTTCCCGCGGCCCAATGGGTTTCATAAATGCCCACATAAGCTTTCTCAGTTCCTTTCTCACGCAGCACACGGTATTCTTCGGCACTTAGCTGCTGTTGCCATTGATCATTGCTTTTCTCAATTTCAAATTTTTCCTTTTCCATATAATATATAACAAGAGTTTTGGTTGTTTGGTTTTTATACCGACACTCAATATATAATAGTCCAAAAGAAAGGACTAATCCCGAATGCTTTCGGGATGTAGTTCGGCATTACCATTCTACAAACCAATCCGCCACAGGTGGAGAACTATTTTAGTTTAAGAATTGGTATTATATATGCGTTAGGAAGGATTAATGCTCTTGTTCCGATAGCTATCGGGAGTGTGTTTTCACCAACCACAATCGTAATTATTTCTCGACAAAATAAACGGTTTCGGTTTATATATACGAAAGGAAGGATTTTTCAGATTTGCTATTATACAATATCAGTAAGCTTGAATCAAAACCTCTGTAGGTATTTTCATTGTCTCGTGCAATTGCCTAATCATCTCAAGCGATAATTTTCTTTTCTTGTTTAGAATTTCACTTGCCCTGCTTTTTAAGCCAACAACCTTTGCAAGATCTGATTGGTTATAACCCATTTGCTCCATTCTAAACTTAATCGCTTCAATTGGATCAGGGAAGCCGATGGGGAAATGCTCGTTCTCGTACTGGTCGATTAATATACCTAATACTTCAAGTTCATCACCTTTGGCTGAACCTTTCTTTGCATCAAATATAATCTCAAGCCTTTCTATAGCTTGGTTATAATCTTTCTTTGTTTTTATGGGTTTGATGGTCATGGTTATATTTTCGTTCCTTCTTTCACAATTATCTCTGAACCTTCCGCTAAAAACACAGATACAGGTTTCTCATGGTTCAGGAATTCAAAATCTTGTCCGTATACTTTACCAAATTCTACATTAATATCATAACTTTCTATTTTATATACATTCCATTTGGCATGTTCTACGCCGTATTCAGAAGTTTTTAGATTATCTATTTGTGTATAGCCCCAATAATGTTCAGTAATAAATTCTTCTTCGCTACCCGCCTCAATTTTGAGCTCCGTTGTTCCTGCAATCACCTTAAAAGAATTCCAATTCCCTTTCTTCCATTTGTACTCAATACTTTGTTGCCCATTGTTAATCGCCCATTCATGGCTCATTGGCATCGTTTCATAATTTTCACTATATACAACATTTGCTACAAAAGATAAAGCAGGTTTGGGTACAATCTCTTTGATAAAAACTACGCCACGTTTCCATTCTGAATTATCTTTATAGCGAACATAAAAACGTAAATTCACTTCTTCAAAATTTGTATGAAAAGGGATTTTAAATCCTTTTATTTTTGTATTTAAAAACATAAAACCAACCAAGCTCACATAACAAGTATCTCTCCAAATATCTAGTTCTGTTTTATAGGGTAAATATTTCCCCAATACTTTTCTATCAACAGCATAATTTACCATAGCTAGTTTTCGCCATTCTGCCTGGAGGAAAGGTTTTTTCATTATATTGCTTTCAAAAGTAGTCTATTTCCCCAAATCTTCAAAATCAAAAATATTTTCACTTCCCCCTAACATACTATTATATAATTCCATAATTTCGCTGCAAAATATATATTATATGAATGCTTTTGAATTTATAATTGTAGAGCCTGCATACCAACAACATATTGCTTTGGTAAGGCTCAACCGTCCTGATGTACTAAATGCCCTTAACCTACAATTGATGGGCGAGTTGCGTGATGCACTGAAAGAATTGGACGAAATGGATGAAGTGCGGGTGATTGTACTTACAGGTAATGAAAAAGCCTTTGCCGCTGGTGCTGATATTAAGCAAATGGCAGACAAGTCGACCATTGACATGTTGAAGATAGATCAGTTTAGTACTTGGGATGGAATTAAACGCACGAAGAAACCTATTATAGCTGCTGTGAGCGGTTTTGCCTTAGGCGGTGGTTGCGAATTGGCCATGACCTGCGATATGATAGTAGCCAGCGAAACTGCTAAGTTTGGTCAGCCTGAAATTAAGATTGGTGTAATGCCTGGAGCAGGCGGAACACAGCGACTCAGCAGAGCTGTAGGAAAAGCATTGGCGATGGAAATGATATTGACAGGAAGTTTTATCAATGCCGAGAAAGCGTTGGCAGCAGGATTGATAAATCGTATTGCTCCTGTGGAATTATATTTAGATGAAGCGATGAAACTTGCTGCTGATATTGCGGCTCAAAGTCCGCTTGCTACACAAATGGCGAAGGAAGCAATTCTTAAATCGTATGAAATGGGGTTGCAAGAAGGTTTGCATTTCGAACGCAAAAACTATTATATATTATTTGCGGGGCACGATCAAAAAGAGGGAATGAATGCGTTTATTGAAAAACGTAAGCCTGAGTTTAAGGGTAACTAGTTTTTGTGCAGTAGTAGAGCGTAATTGTGAGTATCACACTTCGTGAACGAAGAGTCTGTTGAATTCGGAGACGGAAGATTAGTGCCCACTCAGAATGACGTGGTGGGAAACTCAGAATGACTTTATATGTATTTATTACTCTACTTTATCAGGTACAAAACCACTATCTGAAAAGAAGCGGCGTATTTTTTTATTGTTTTGTATATAATAAATTTCGTAGTAAGAATTGTTAAAAGGCGTAACAACTTTTGCGGCAGATATAATAGTTGCAGTTTTATATTGTGCTTTCCATACCTCACTCAAATCTTGCGGCAAACCACTCACTTTATTAAGAACTACAGGTAGCGATTCGCCTGTTAGTTGCCAAGTTCCGCTCTTATAATATCTTGAAAAGATGGTCGATTTATTGGCCTGTGTTATTTTAACTTCATATACCGTATCATTTGTTTTTTGCCAGATACAACTGATATAGTTTTTGTTTTTAAAACCACCACCAGCTTTTTGAGGATACATGGTTTCAAAATTGATGCGTATGCTTTTGGGAATATCTTTATATACTAATCCTGTTGAAGCGGCAACAACTACAGGTTTTTTTTGAGAATATATATAATTACTTGCGGTAAAGAGTGTGAGAAATAATATACAGTTTTTTAAATTAGTCATAATATTATATAGTAGTTTTTAATTTTCTTTTATACATTTGAATGGTGTTTTCGAATCCGTAATAAATGCTATCGCAAATTAAAGCATGGCCAATAGAAACCTCCAATAAATTTGGAATTTGTTGCTTGAAAAATTCGAGATTATTTAGGTCGAGGTCGTGGCCTGCATTAATACCCAGACCCATGTTGTTTGCCACATTGGCGGCATTTATATAATCCTTTACAGCTTCATTTCTATTTTTATTATAATGATGTGCATAAGGACCTGTATATAATTCTACACGGTCAGTTCCCGTAGCTTTTGCTGCTTCAACCATGCGTTCATTGGCATTGCAAAAAATGGAAACACGGATATTATTTTCCCTGAATTGAGAAATTATATCTTTTAAAAATGAAGCATGGGTAATCGTGTCCCATCCTTGGTCTGAAGTAAGTGCATGGTCAGCATCGGGAACCAAGGTAACTTGATTAGGTTTTACTTGTAATACCAGTTTTATAAACTCTTCAAGGGGATTTCCTTCAATATTAAATTCAGTGGTCACTACTTTTTTTAGTTCAAAAACATCATCATAACTAATATGTCTTTGGTCGGGGCGGGGATGCACCGTAATACCATCGGCACCAAAACGTTCAGCATCCTGTGCGGCTTTAACCACATCAGGATTATTGCCGCCACGAGAATTACGTAGGGTTGCAAATTTGTTGATGTTTACACTGAGCTTGGTGTGCATGGCTGCAAAGGTATTTTAAAAATACGAGCAAAAATATATAATGTTTGATTTGAAGAAATCAAGTCTGAATTTTTTAGACCTTTACCAAACATCATTCAAAAAGATTTTTCATCAAACTCGCGGAATGATGAACAGTCAAAATATATACAGTTTCAATTTCTAAAAAATATATAATTCTGTAATTTCCCTCTATCAATTTCCCTATATTTTTATTATTATATTCGGTAACAAATTTTCCAGATTTGGGATGTGTTTTTAATTTTTCAACTCTTTTATTTATTCTTTGAACTCATTGTTCTGTCTAGCGTGTACTATCATGTGTAATGTAGTCTGCAATTTCATCAATATCTGCAAGTGACCGCTCGGTCCAAACCATTTGAGCCGTTTGCTCATGCGTTTCTTTGCTGCTTCATACGATACTGTTTTCTGCTCTTTAACTTGCTGCAAACCTTCTTCAATTTTTTGTATCAATACAAGTCTATTAATTGGTTCATCAACAGAAAATTTTTCGGGCAGATTTTTAATGGTATCAAGCAATTGATTTTTCCCAATCACACTTCAAAAATAAATTATTATTTTCAAATTAGCTCTAAGATTTTTATTTGAATGAAGTATTAAATTTGTGAATATTAATGAATTCAATACTAGCAACTTAGATTATTTTTTCATTTTATTGAACAAATAGTTATTTTTATTTGTTCTAAATAAGCGAAATTTGCATTACAATAATCATGTTAAAACTACCTATATACTTAGACAATAACGCCACCACCCCCTGTGACCCAAGGGTTGTAGAGGCGATGATACCTTATTTCACCAATAACTTTGGCAATGCCGCAAGCCGCAACCATGCATTTGGCTGGCAGGCTGAAGAAGCTGTTGACTATGCCCGTGAACAAGTGGCTCGCCTCATTAACGCTGACCCTAAAGAAATTATTTTTACAAGCGGAGCAACGGAAGCTGATAACTTGGCTATTAAAGGTGTGTTCGAAATGTATCGTGAAAAAGGCAATCATATCATCACCGTAAAAACAGAACATAAAGCCGTACTTGATACGTGCAAACATATAGAAAAAATGGGTGCAGAAATTACGTTTTTGCATGTGCGTGAAGATGGTCTTATCAATTTGGAAGAATTGGAGGCATCTATCAAACCAACTACTATTTTGGTGTCGTTGATGTATGCCAATAACGAAATTGGGGTATTGCAACCCATCAAAGAAATATCTGCAATTTGCAAAAAACATGGCGTATTATTATTTACGGATGCTACGCAAGCAGTAGGCAAAATACCTGTAGATGTGCAAGCAGATGGAATTGATTTAATGTCGTTTACTGCTCATAAGATGTATGGCCCCAAAGGTGTCGGAGCATTATATGTTCGTCGTAAAAACCCACGTGTAAAAGTAACTTCGCAAATGGACGGCGGAGGCCACGAACGTGGTATGCGTTCAGGCACTTTAAATGTGCCAGGCATTGTAGGTTTTGGTAAAGCGTGCGAAATATGTATGACCGATATGGAAAGTGATAATATTCGTATTAAAGCTTTGCGTGATAAATTGGAAAATACATTATTGAAAATGGAAGAAACTTATTTGAACGGAAATAAAGAACATCGTTTGCCGCAAGTAGCTAATATATCATTTAAATATGTAGAAGGCGAAGGTTTGTTGATGGGTGTAAAAGATATCGCACTCTCTAGCGGATCAGCCTGTACTTCTGCATCTCTCGAACCATCTTATGTTTTAAAATCATTAGGTTTGGATGATGAGTTGGCCCACTCAAGTTTGCGTTTTGGCTTGGGAAGATTCACCACCGAAGAAGAAGTAGATTTTGCGATAGACCAAGTAACAACTGCCGTAAATAAACTTCGTGAAATGAGTCCACTTTGGGAAATGTTTAAAGAAGGAATTGATTTAAAGAGTATAGACTGGCAGGAACACTAACATTTAATGATTGGATGAATTAAGATTTAACGATGTAGGAAGATATGTATAAATGAAGAATCGGATAAATTAATTCAGAGAACTAAAGCACAAGCAATAAAAATAATAGAATCTTTAAAAAATATAAAATATGATACAAGTTCACAAGTAATGATTAAGCAATTAGTGAGATCGAGTACTTCAGTTGCAGCAAACTATCGATCTTGTCTAAGAGCTAAATCAAAACCAGACTTCATCTCAAAAATATCTACTGTAGTTGAAGAGAGTGATGAAACATTATTTTGGCTTGAAATGTTATATGAAACAAAGTACTTAGAAAAAGAAAAATATGAACTATTATATAACGAAAGTTAAGAAATACTTAAAATAATGTCCAAAGCAAGATCAACCGCCGCGAAAAATAAATAAACTCTTCGATAAGCCCGATAGCCTCGCTTAATCCCGATAATTATCGAGATGCGGGGGGACAGGGTGGCAATAAAATAAATCATTCAACTCAATCATTCAATCATAAATCACCAAATCATTAAATATATTATGGCTTATTCAGAAAAAGTAATCGATCATTATACCACTCCTAGAAATATAGGAACATTGGATAAAAACAAAAAGAACGTAGGTACTGGCCTTGTAGGTGCACCTGAATGCGGAGACGTAATGCGTCTGCAAATTGAGGTTGATGAGGCAACACATACCATTACCGATGCAAAGTTTAAAACCTTTGGCTGCGGTTCTGCTATTGCTAGTAGTAGTTTAGCCACTGAGTGGTTAAAAGGTAAAAGTATTGATGATGCATTAACCATAGATAATATGGACATCGTTGAAGAACTATCATTACCACCAGTAAAAATACACTGTTCAGTATTAGCAGAAGATGCTATTCGTACTGCAATCAATGATTACCGTGTTAAAAACGGATTGGAAGCGTTACCGCTTAAATAGTATATAGTATATAGTATATAGTAAAAGGTATAAAGTACATAGACCATGTGCTCGATAGCCCCGCAAGCTTGCGGGGGGATTATTCATGGTATTATATATAATAGTAAATATATTATGATAACAGTTTCTGATATAGCAAAAACCAAAATAGACCAACTCAAACAAGAGTCTCATTTAACAGAAGATTATATGATTCGTGTTTCTGTGGTGGGAGGTGGTTGCAGCGGCCTCACGTATAATCTTGATTTCGATAACGAGATGAAAGCTGGTGACCAATTATTTGAAGATAAAGGCGAGAAAATTTTATGCGATATGAAAAGTTTTCTCTACCTCTGCGGCACCGAATTAGATTTTTCTGACGGACTTAATGGTAAAGGTTTCAGTTTTATCAATCCCAATGCCAGCAGGAGTTGCGGTTGTGGTGAGAGTTTCGCGGTATAATAGTACGTCTTTCTGATCCGATCCATCGGGATTCAATGCCAAGAATCTGTTAAACCCAGAGACGAAAAATTTGTATATACTTTTGTCTATATACTTTGTACTTCCTCGTCTTCAGCAAAAGTTAGTATCATACCATTAAAATCTTGTATAGTAAATTCGGTGGCATCATAAAATGTTTTTTCGAGTCCCTTTAATACTTTGGCAAATTGTTTTATACCGAAACTCAATATATAATAGTCCAAAAGAAAGCTTTCGGGATGTAGTTCGGCATTACCATTCTACAAACCAAATCCGCCACAGGCGGAGAACTATTTTAGTTTAAGAATTGGTATTACTTCTTCAAAAAAGTCTCGAATTTTTGTTGTTCGGATATATAATAATAGAGGTCCACTGTTTTGTTCTCTGCTTAGTTCAGGCAGGTATTTGCCTAGGCTATCAAAAGTTTGAAACATGACAGTAACCTTTTCGCAAACCATCATTACCCACTCGTGGTCGGAAGTGTATGGAACGGCTATGGATAGCTGGAATCCGAGTTTTTGGTAGAATGAAATTGTAGTTGAAAGGTCGTTTACAAAAATATTGGGATCTAAACTTTGGATTCGGTAAATATAGCAAGCAATAATATAATTTTACAACAATTAAAACTCAACTACCATTCCTATTCCGGGTGTGCGGGTAGCATTGGTTCCATTAATTATGAGGGGTATAGCTTTTAAAGGATCTATACTAGAAGCTGGTACCGATAAGCCATCTGTAGTTATATAGTTTTTGGGATTTGCGGGGTCTCGTTTAAAAGTATAATTGGGCTGAGAAGGATTGTTTCTTCCTGTTGCATTTTGCAATTCCATAAATATATCTAAGGACCATTTCTTGAAGTTCCATTTTTTATCAACTCTAATATCAATTGCGAAGTAGGGCTTAAACCTCAAAGCATTGAAGTGTGCATAATCTAAGTAGCCTTCGCCATTATTTACGTAATAATAGCGTGATTTTAAAGTGTCGTAAGCAGTATAGGGAGAAGAACCTAAGAAGCGAAAACGTGTTCCTAATTCTAAGTTCTTCTTAAATTTATATCCTCCAGTAAAAGTTGCTAGATGTCTGTTATCCCATGCTGAAGGAATATATATATTTGCATTAGGCCCTGTAAATTCACTTTTATAAAAGGTATAACTTAATATACCATAAAAGTTTTTGGTAAGCTTACGTTGTAGGCAGAATTCAATTCCGTAAGAGCGGCCTTTACCAATGGTTTGCGTAAGTTCATTGCCAATAAAGCCAAAGTTACCCCCTAGGTTTGCATAGGATATTCCTCTGCTAATAGAAACAGGATAATTATTATATATTTTATAAAATCCTTCTAAAGTAATTCTAAGCGGACCTTTTATATACTCAATCCCCGTTGTTATATGATTACTGATGATATAATCGACATTTTTATTTGCGTAATTATTATTACTATCAATATATCCCAATATGGTGTAAGATGGAATTTTTGCATAACGACCAACTGAAG
>JAWXAU010000091.1 GCA_034439655.1 Bacteroidota bacterium
AAGGGACTAATCCCGAATGCTTTCGGGATGTAGTTCGGCATTACCATTCTACAAACCAAATCCGCCACAGGCGGAGAACTATTTTAGTTTAAGAATTGGAAAATATAAAGCACACCCTCCCTTTGTTTGTGCACCATCAAGAGATTTAAATTACCCTAAATATTCGGCTGATATATAGTTGAACCATATATACTCGTTTGTGGTTGGTGAATCCCGAATAAGGTTCGGCACATAACCACAGGCAACTAGGGTTTGATTATGACTCAACTATATTTCTGCCAAATGCTCTTCAATCCTTAACGGTTAAATTTATTTACTATTATATAAAGATGTTTTTAAAGACATGTTGGCAAGGTGAATATTCACCTTGCCCATTTGCCATATAAATTGTAGGTTTGCACCTATAATCATCAAACCCTATTATGGCATTAGAAATAAAAGTACCCGCAGTGGGCGAATCAATCAGTGAAGTGACCATTAGCCGTTGGCTTAAACATACTGGTGACTATGTGCAAATGGATGAAGTATTGTGCGAATTGGAAAGCGACAAAGCTACTTTTGAATTAAACGCTGAAGCTGCTGGCGTGCTTACTACTAATGGACAAGAAGGTGATACTATTAAAGTAGGCAGTGTTATATGCAGTATTGATACTACCGCCAAAGCTCCTGCTATAGCTAAAGAAGCAGTTGGCAGCACAACACCAAAGGCCGAAACACAAAAATCAGAATCGGTAGGTACGCAAAATTATGCTACCGGCCACCCAAGCCCCGCTGCCCAAAAAATATTAAGTGAAAAAGGAATTGCCCCAGCCGCTATAACAGGAACAGGCAAAGATGGACGGATTACCAAAGAAGATGCTGAACAAGCAAAAGCTTCACAAAAAGTTGAAGCCTCCAAAACTATTATAACACCTGCACCAGTTGCAGGTAGTAGAGAAGAAAAACATGAGAAGATGAGCAACCTCCGTAAGACTATTAGTCGTAGGTTAGTTGCTGTAAAAAATGAAACTGCTATGCTCACCACTTTCAATGAGGTGGATATGAAAAGTTTGATGGATTTGAGAACTACATACAAAGAAAAGTTCAAAGAAAAACATGCAATTGGTTTGGGGTTTATGTCGTTTTTCACCAAAGCCGTTTGTGAAGCACTTAAAGATTTTCCTTCAGTTAATGCCTCGATTGATGGGGAGGAAATTATATATCATCAATATTGTGATATTTCTATAGCGGTATCAGCCCCAAAAGGATTGGTGGTACCCGTAGTTCGTAATGCCGAAAGTATGACGTTGGCTGATATTGAACGCAGCATCGCCGACCTTGCTGGGAAAGCTAGAGAAAATCGTTTAAGCTTGGAAGAAATGACGGGCGGCACATTCACTATTACAAATGGTGGTGTATTCGGCAGCTTGATGTCGACACCCATTATTAATGCTCCGCAAAGTGCAATATTGGGCATGCACAATATTATAGAAAGACCTGTTGCCATTAGCGGCCAAGTAGTAATCAGACCCATGATGTATGTGGCTTTGAGTTACGACCACCGCATTATTGACGGGCGTGAATCTGTTGGTTTTTTGGTTCGCGTAAAACAATTATTAGAAGATCCTGCAAGAATGTTATTGGGAGTATAATAGTACATGAGAAAAATACTATTATATATATTTATATTCCTATCCCATTATATAAGTGCACAAGTTACAATATACTATGGAGCTACTATCCATGTGGGCAATGGGCAGCTGATTTCAAAAGGGGTGATGGTTGTGAAAGGCCAGCAAGTGGTTGATATAGCAAGAGATTTAACACAAATGGAAATTAAATGGGCTGCAGATAAGCCTGTAAAAGTAAGCTTGCAAAGTACCCAAGAAATATATCCAGGTTTTATTGCCCCAAATTGCTATCCCGGCCTTAACGAAATTGACGCTGCACGAGCTACGAAAGATTTTATTGAAGTTGGGAGCTACAATCCAAATATTAGGACGCTCACAGCCTTTAATACTGATAGCAAAATACTTCCCACACTTGCTTTCAATGGCGTGCTTGCAGTGCAGGCATCTCCTTTTGGAGGAACAATTTGCGGCACTTCCTCAATTATGGCTACAAGTGCTGATAATTGGGAGGATGCAGCATTATATAGTGACGATGGAATATATATAAACTGGCAAGAAATTTCACAGCCTGCAAACGAAGACCAAAATAAATACCATATAGCATTTTTGGAAGGTTTGGGCAAGTTTTTCGAGGAAGCAAAAGCATATAATAATTTATCGGAGATTACTGAAAAAAACCTCAAATATGAAAGTACACGTGGATTGTGGCAAGCTGAAAAAAGATTATATATACGTGTGAATTCTGCCTATGGAATTTTGGAAGCTATAGATTTTGCCAAACAGAAAAATATAAAAAATCTTGTCATTGTGGGTGGTACGGAATCATATAAAGTTTGTGCCTCTTTAAAACAAAACCAGGTACCTATTATATTAATGAACCTTCACCGACTTCCAACTAGAACAGATGAAGATGTATTATTGCCCTTCAAACTCCCAAAAATGTTGCTCGACTCAGGGATAGATTTTTGTGTGGGAGTTGGGGGTTCGTGGGAAGTACGGAACCTGGCGTTCCAAGCTGGAACGGCTGCCGCATATGGACTTACAAAAGAACAAGCACTTTCAGCAATTACTTATAATACAGCAAAAATTTTGGGTTGTGATAGTCAATTGGGAAGTTTGGAAATTGGCAAACAAGCCACTTTCTTTATCAGTAACGGAGATGCACTTGATATGAAAGGCAATGTATTATATAAAGCTTTTATAAAAGGTATTGAAATTAATTTGCAAGGACAGCAACAAGATTTATATAAAAAGTATAATAAGAAATATTTCGGAGAGTAAGGGTGTTAATAGTAAGAGGGAAGTAGTTGGGGAATATTTTTTGCATCACAAAAGTTAAAAAGCTGTACACAGTATGTTTATTCCACAACCAATTCTACTGCACCCTTTCTACAATCTGTGAAATTACTTTTATATAGCAGAGCTTCTTTTTTCCACCTATCAATATAATAATTCGAATTGCTGAGGTCTGCTATATAATGCCGGGCTTTCACCTTGCCAGCCAAGTCTTCCCAATGTTTCATAGGTTTGTGGCTTATGATTGCAATATCTACTGAATCCTTAAATGCTGTAGTTGGGGTTTGGTCAATAATTAAAATCTTTTTGCCATTAAAAATATATAGGTTCTTATAATTTTGTAAGCGATTAGTTGTATGTTTTTGTGTGTCATTCAACGCATACAAGTTCTTTTCGGTGGCACCCATATCAACCCAGTGTTTTTGAAATTTAAACTTGAGAGTGGCTTTATTATATAATATATTGGTATCGCCCACTGCGGTTAAATTGTGTGAATCGAAGAAACCCACGACAGTCTTGCCCTGTATGGCATAAACAAATATTTTCTTTTGTTGTTGCCATTGGTAGTTTTCTATCATTTTTGTGCACAGAAAAACAACCATAAAAAGGGATGCGGTATAAAAAGTATACTTATTTTTATGGGTAAAAAATTGGGTAACGAAAAAGAAAATTATCAATAATAAAAGTGTTTGCCAAAAACCGATACTCACCCCTTCGAAAGTAGCATAGGGAATTTGACCAATAAATTTAACTGTATCATCTGTCCATTTGATTAAATAGTCCAAAGCAATGCCCATACTGCTTGCCAGCAAGGGAATGAAAGAAAACGCTACCAATAATAATCCGATATAAGTTATAATAGTTGAAAGCGGAATAATGAGCAAATTGGAGATGAGAAAATAATTAGGAAATTGTCCGAAATAGTAAAAACCTAGAGGTGAGGTGGCCAATTGTGCAGCAATAGATACCGCGGTAATATTCCATACTTGGTTCGTAAACCAATTATTAAAAGTAAACCAGCTATAGATACGTGGATGTAAAAATACAATACCCAATACCGCCAAGTATGAAAGCTGGAAACCCACGTCGTACAATGAGTAGGGATTGATGAGCAATAATATAAAAGCTGAGGCTGCAATAGAATTATATATGTTCGTATTGCGGTGGAATGTCTCCGCTATGATAATAATCGTAAACATCAATGCTGCCCTATTTACTGATGGAGATAGACCCGTAATTAAAGCATAAAACCATAGCGTAACTACTATAATACAAAACCTCAAAATACGCAATGATTTCTTGCGGGTGAGAAAACCCAATAAAGCTTTTAATACAAAGTACAATATGCCTACATGCAAGCCCGAAACTGCCAATACGTGCAGGGTGCCCGTATCTGCATACGCCTCCACCAAATCCTGCGACAGGTCTTCTCGATAACCAAAAATTAATGCAGCGGCCACACCCTTTTGTTCATCGCCTGGAATATAGTTTTTATAGAGTCCTACTATATACTTTTTGATGGAATAGAATAAATTATCTAATACATGTGATGAATCTTTTCCCACCATTTCCCATTCCCCATCTCGAGCAAAAACTTGATAACTATAACTATTTATTTTCATATACCTGTTATAGTCAAACTCGCCCGGGTTCAATGGTTTGGGGATTTCAATCGGTTTGCCACTAAGCAATAAAATAGAGCCATGCTCAAGCTGTATAGCATCACTATCTTTGGGCAAGTATAATAATATATTACCACTGGCATAGGTGTAATTACTATCATTTAATACTGCCAAAACTTTCGCTTTTGCCCGCACTGATTTTTCTCGTGGTACTGCATTTTCTACCAGCTCAACTTTTATATATTTTTCATCCTTTTGAAGTCTAACAAAATGATCATTTTTATAACTATCAGCTTGTGTAATGGGCAATAATAACCCCAAAATAATGAATGCTAAATTTAAGCAAACAGTATATATTACTTTTAGCTTTCTTACGAATTTGCTTTGATAAAAAACTAATATAAACAATATACAAACCAAGCCTACAAATACATATTGTAAATAATCGAAAGCCCAAGTAAAGTAAGTAGATAAGGCAATTCCCAATACCAAGGGCAGCACCATACGCACAAAAGGCACTTGATGCCAAGGGTTTATATGTTGCGTTTGTATAATACGTTCTTTATTATACTGACGAACTCTAAAAAATTGTTGTATAAAGTTAATGAGCCACTTCATTTAGTGGCCAAAAGTAAATGAGAAAAATCATAATCCGTCATTCTGAGTCTCGTCACACAATAATCTTGATAATAATCATGAGTTTTTAAGTCGAGGCGAAGAATCTGTTCAACGTATGTAGGTACTACAATTGTCCTCCCATCCCAAAAGATTCTTCGCGGGAAGCCCGCTCAGAATGACGTTAGGGCTTCTACAAATGAATACATTCTCCATACGCATCGGCAGTAGCTTCCATAATAGCCTCGCTCATAGTAGGATGTGGATGTATCGATTTTAAAATTTCGTGTCCTGTGGTTTCAAGACGGCGAGCGACAACGGCTTCGGCAATCATTTCGGTAACGTTTGCACCCACCATGTGGCAACCTAACCATTCACCATATTTGGCATCGAATATTACTTTTACCATACCATCTTTTGCTCCCGAAGCACTTGCTTTTCCGCTTGCACTAAATGGGAAACGACCTACTTTAATATCATAACCCAATTCACGGGCTTTCTTTTCAGTAAGACCCACACTGGCTACTTCAGGCCAGCAATAAGTGCATCCTGGTATATTTTCATAATTGAGTGGTTCTGGATTGTGACCCGCAATTTTTTCTACACATATAATACCTTCTGCACTGGCTACGTGGGCAAGGGCTGGACCTTTCACTATATCACCAATAGCATATATACCATCAATATTTGTTTTATAAAAATCATCAACCAATACTTTTCCCTTATCGGTTTTTATACCTAATGTTTCCAGTCCAATATTTTCTAAATTTGTTTGTATTCCTACTGCTGATAAAACAATATCACATTCTACAACTTCTTCTCCTGTTTTGGTTTTTATTTTTACTTTACAACCTGTACCACTTGTATCAACTGAAAGCACCTCCGATTCGGTCATAATGCTTATTCCTGATTTTTTATAAGTGCGTGCAAGTGCTTTTGATATTTCTTCATCTTCCAGCGGTAATATACTTGGTAGAAATTCTACAATGGTAACTTTGGTTCCTATACTATTATAGAAATACGCAAACTCAGCACCTATTGCTCCTGAGCCTACTACTACCATACTTTTGGGTTGGACAGGCAGTACCATTGCATCAGTATAACCTACTACTTTTTTGCCATCCATCTTTATATTTGGTAATTCTCGACTACGAGCACCTGTGGCAAGTATAATACTTTTTGCTTCGTAGTTTGTTTTTTTACCATCGGCTCCAGTTACCTCAAGTTTGCCTGTGCCAACTAGTTTTCCATAGCCTACGATTACTTCAATTTTATTTTTCTTCATCAAAAAAGAAATGCCTTTGCTCATTCCATTTGCCACATCGCGGCTACGTTTTATAATATTGGCAAATTCTGGTTTCGATTCGCCGACTGTGATTCCATAGTCGGCAGCATGTTTTATATATTCAAATACCTGTGCCGATTTAAGCAAAGCTTTGGTAGGAATACAGCCCCAATTGAGGCACACACCGCCCAATTCAGATTTTTCGACGATGCCTACTTTCAAACCTAGTTGGCTAGCTCTAATGGCTGCTACATAACCGCCCGGGCCACTGCCCACTACTAAAATATCAAAATTCATACTGCTTGTTTATTAATTAATTTGGGCTGCAAATTTAACTCAAATCACGCTATAGAAAACCTATCGCATCTAACTATTTCATTTTCTATAACTTATATTTGTTTCTGAGGTATTTATGCCGAGAAAAAAAATATCCCAAAATAATATTATGGTGCTTTAATTTTCCTTTTTTCTTTAATATAAGTACGAATCACGGTACCCATAGCCACCACTATCATACCTAAGGTGATAAGCCCAATATGGTCGCCCACCCACGGGAATTTTTTGGCCAGCCAATATCCGCTGCCCACCATGGTAATAGTCCACATCAAACTTCCTACAATATTATATAATAGAAATTTGCGTGGATTTATTTTGGCTACGCCCGCAATAATGGGTGCAAAGGTGCGAATAATGGGTAAAAAGCGGCCTAGTATTAATGCCAATCCGCCATGTTTATCATAAAAGCTTTTGGAAAGAGCCACATAACTTTTTTTGAATATCAAAGAATTTTCACGGACAAAAAGCTTTTCTCCTACCCGTTTACCAAATTCATAGCCTACTGTATTTCCCAATATGGCTGCTCCATTAATAGATAATAAAACTGTCCAAAAACTATAATCCAATTTGCCGTTGGCACAAAGCAGTCCTGCCGCAAAAAGCAAGGCATCGCCTGGCAAAAAGAAGCCGATAAGTAAACCAGTTTCGGCAAATACAATCAATAGCAATACCCAAAACCCGCCATAGGTAATCAACTGCTGTGGGTCGAATACATTGGGTACTTCTTCAGATATTACTTGTAGTAGTTCCATGCGGAATTTGTTGCCACAATTTTAGGTGAAGGCAAGCAATAAAACGAGTGAAATATTTGAAACGTGGAAAACTGGGTTTGAAATCTATATGCAATTTATATTTTCTGTATAGGTGCTTTGTCGGTACACAATATTAATAATATTTGTAATTCTGAAGCACGAGGCAGGCCGACGGCGGGCACTATGGCTGGTCTTGTTACTATGTGTGCTAAGCAGCAGATGTCTCAGCCGCGAGTTGCAGGACGACATAACAAACCTGTTTATGTTCTGACCACATATAACCAATTTTTTCTATTCTCTATTCTTGCTATCTATTATAATAGTAACGGGCCCATCATTAATTAAACTCACTTTCATATCGGCACCAAACTGCCCTTTGGCTATGGGCTTGCCCAATTCTGCATTTAATAATTCTATAAACTTTTCATATAAGGGAATCGCAGTTTCGGGCCTCGCTGCGTCTATGAAACTAGGTCTGTTCCCTTTCTTTGTGGAGGCATGTAATGTAAACTGACTCACCAATAAAATATCGCCGTGTATATCTTTTACGCTCAAATTCATAAGACCCGCAACGTCAGAAAATATACGCAAATTGCCCACTTTATTTGCAAGCCATTGTATATCTTCTATATCATCTTCCACACAAATTCCTACTAGTACCATCAGCCCTTGTGCAATTTTACCAACTTCATTTCCTTGAATGGAAACTTGTGCCTCAGAAACCCTTTGTATTACTAAACGCAAACCTACAATTTAGTTAAGTGCCTTATTGATATAATACAGAAAGAAATCTTTCTCATATTCGAGCATATTTTTCATTGCTTTATTCCAATCAAGCCATCCCAGTCCCACTTGCTGCTTTCCACAACATATAGTAGGCAAAAACGAATGTATAACAGGGTACTTATTTGTAATAAATTTATGATAATACAATATCATATATGTATCACTATTACAGTTTTTTTGGGTATTGTAAAACCACATACATTCACCGCTGTCATAGCGGAGGTTCACAGTTTCCGACGTATTACCTATCTCTAGCAGAGAATCTGAATACACATCAACCAAATCATTAAATATATAATTTCGGAATTTAATGTTGGTAGACAATATCAAATTGTATGAAAAATCAAAAAAATCTTCTCCCTTCAAAGTCATAGGTGATGCTTTAATATCTTTGTCGCTTATTACATGATAATTAATACAAGCAGAAATCACTTCTTTTTCATCATCATTCAACATGGGCAAAAACAAATTAGCTGGCAATTCTATCAGATCAACCACTGAGTCACCCTCCAGTTCGGGTTCATTAAAGCGATACAAGATTTTTATGCGGGTTATTTGGGTTAAGGATTTACTAATATGCTGGTCCCAAAAATTAAATTTAATTCCTGCTATATTATTCTTAGTAAGCAGGAACTCACTGTTTCGCTTAGCAGCTTTCAACAGATATCTGCCTATATATACTCCTGCAATTCCACCTACTTTTTCACTTTCATAGGTGTTAAATTGATCAGAAAAACATTTGAAAGTGGGCGAATTGATGGAATCGAAAAGTTTGTCGATATATTTATTGTACACATGCTGCGTATAGCTTCCCATAGTATTTGCCGATAAAATTTTGTGCTGCCCACACAGATGGGTACAAAAAAATATATTGATTGTACAAAAAAATAAATACTTTCGCATCTTATTAAAAAATTAACGCAAACATACATCAAAAAGTTGCATACCCTTCAAACTCCCATAAGTGCTGTTATAATAGCCAACAATGCGTCCCGCTCCATCGGTCATACCATTGCCGCCATGCTGTGGTGTAACGAGGTATTGGTAGTAGACTCAGGCTCAACCGACAATACTGTCGAGATATGCAAAGCTTTAGGTTGCACCGTGATGCATCACAACTTTGAAAGTTATGGGAAACAAAAACATTTTGCCGTGTCGCAGGCTAAAAACGATTGGGTCTGGGTAATTGATGCTGACGAAATTGCCACGCCTGAAATTGTAGCAGAAGCATGCAAAAAAATAGATTCGGGAGAATATGTGGGTTATATGGTTCCCATTTCACTGGTCTTTATGGGGAAATTATTGCGATTTGGGAATGAATATAAAAAACCACATTTACGATTGTTCAACAAAAAGCATGGAAACTATAATGAAAGTTTGGTACACGAAGATGTGTTATTAACAGGAAAAATCGGGAAGTTGCAACACCATGTTTTGCATGATAGTTATTATAATATAGATGACTATTTTAAAAAGTTCAATAATTATACAACCCGTGCCGCCGAGCAATTGCATGCACAGAACAAAAATATAAATATCCTTTCACCTATTATAAAACTACCTTTCCACTTTATTATATTATATATATTTAAGGGTTTGATTTTTGATGGTATAGCTGGATTATTGTGGGCCACATTTTCGAGCTGGTATTCTTTTGTAAAATATATAAAACTATGGGAAATGAATAAACTAAAATCCACCAAACTTCAATGAGAGTAATGGCTTTCGATATTGGACTGAAGAGAATTGGCGTAGCTGTTACAGATCCACTGCAAATTATTGCTACCTCGGTAGGAACTTATTCACCCAATGATATCGCAAATTATTTGAATGAATATATAAAAACCGAACCCTTGGAACTTTTTGTATTGGGTAAACCTTTGCAAATGGATGGCAGCAATTCGGAATCTTATCATTTGGTTGAACAATTTTCGGCATGGCTGCAAACTACTTTCCCTGATATTCCGCAAAAATGGATTGATGAAAGACTCACGTCCAAAATGGCTTCACAGGCTTTGTTCGATAGTGGACTGAAAAAAAAACAGCGACAAGATAAAAAGTTATTGGACGCAGTATCGGCTACCTTAATTTTGCAAACTTATTTACAGTCCAAATAATGATTCTTCCTATATATGCATACGGTGAGCCCGCCCTTCGCAGCGAGACTATTGAAATACAGCGTTCATTTCCACACCTCGAAGATATTATAAAAAATATGTGGGATACCATGTACCATACCAATGGCGTGGGTCTTGCCGCCCCGCAGGTTGGTATTTCCATTCGTTTATTTGTTGTTGACTCCACAGAGATGTACAAAGAGGAGGACGAAGACCCCAGCAAAGGAATCAAAAAAGTATTTATCAATCCCAGTATCATAAATGAATCGGGGCAGGAATGGGAGTATGAAGAAGGCTGTTTAAGTATACCTGGCATCCGAGAATTTGTAAGCCGCAAATCCAATATCAAAATTAGATATTATGATGAGCACTTTGATACCCATACCGATGAATATGATGGCTTAACTGCCCGCGTTATTCAACACGAATTTGACCATCTAGAAGCTATATTGTTTGTAGACAAAATATCATCCCTCAAACGCCAATTGAACCGTAATAAACTTTTGCAAATAAGCCGTGGTTTTGTGGATGTGAAATATAGGATGAAATTTGCGAGAAGGTAGTTCTTGTCATCCTGTCCGCCGCGGCAGATATCGAAGGATAAGCATTTTTCGACAAAAAAAAATGTACAAAAAAAATTATATTAAATCCCTAATTGAAACCCTATAGTAGGCGACCCCAATCCTGGACCCATGCTAATATGTTCTACATCTGCGGCAGTCAAAGTTTTCACCATTTCGGGAGTTCGATCCTCTGCTTTCATTGCAGCCAATCGTAAGTTCTGCTGTTTTACTGCATCATCCATTAGTTTCCTTACCGCACGTGCATTGCCAAAGAATTTATCGCGTTGTGTCCACAAGTTTTCTAATAGTTTTTCTAGCATCGTTTTCGCATCTGCATCGGGCGTGATGCCACGTTCGGTTAGCATTTTGGAAGCTATTAATTTCAATTGTTCCAAATCGTAATCTTCAAAAACCATCATACGGTCGAAACGAGATTTAAGTCCAGGGTTGGATTCTATAAATCGTGTCATCGGTTCTGTATAACCTGCAACAATTACAATAAATTCGCCGCGGTTATCTTCCATCCGTTTTAATATAGTTTCTACGGCTTCTTTTCCAAAATCATTATCGCTGCCATGCAGTGCATAAGCTTCGTCAATAAACAAAACTCCGCCCATTGCTTTGTCAATCATTTCTTTAGTTTTCAAAGCTGTTGAACCTATATGGTTTCCTACCAATGCTTGTCTATCACACTCCACCAAATGTCCGCGTTCCAATATTCCCAAAGCTTTATATATTTGTGCGAGGATACGTGCCACCGTGGTTTTCCCTGTACCAGGATTGCCTGTAAATACAGCATGTAGGTTGAGCAAACTGCGTAAATCTTTTCCTGTTTCTCTATAATACCTAACGAGTTTTACAAGTTCATCAATTTCTGTTTTTGTTTTGTTAAGGCCTACCATATTACTAAGTTGTAATAATGAATCACGCAACAAGTCTTCATCAACAGGTATGCTTGCAATCTCACGATTTTTCTTTTCGAAGATGGGCACCAAATCGGCCACTTCAAGAGCCATCAAATTTTCTTTCGATAATTCTTCGGGGTTGGGCATTTGCATAATACGCAATCCCAAATTCATTTTTGCCTCATCCAATATATTATTGACTAGTCGTGCATTTCCAAAATTTTGGTTACGGGCACGGTAAGCCTCTACCAATTTTTTATACATAAAAACTTGTGCATCGGGACTAAACTCCACCATGCGTTTTTGAGCAGCATATAAAGCTATTTTTTCAAGCTCGTCGGGTTTATAATCGGGGTATTCAAAAGTCATTTGAAAACGCGATTTGAGACCCGGGTTCGAGTCTAAAAAATTATTCATTTGTTCAGGATAACCCGCCACCACAATAGCTAAATCGCCTTCGCCATCACTCATTTCACGAACCAATACTTCTATTGCTTCTTTACCAAAATCTTTGCTGTCGTCGTCTTTTCGTGAAAGACTATAGGCTTCGTCAATAAATAAAATGCCACCTCTGGCTTTTTTAATAGCTTCTTTAGTTTTAGGTGCTGTTTGCCCAATAAATTCCGCCACCAATTCACTACGGTCGGCTTCATATACATGGCCTTTACTCAACAAGCCTAAGTTATGATATATTTTGCCGAGCATGCGTGCCACAGTTGTTTTTCCTGTTCCTGGATTTCCTGTAAATACTGCATGTAAATTAATTTTATCGGTATCCGTAAATCCTTTTTTGCGGCGAAGTTTTATAAAGTTAAGATAGCTTGTATAGTCGTGTACTTTCTTTTTGATACCGTTTAAACCAATGAGTCCGTTCATCTCACTCATCAATTCCTCGAACGATCGTCCGCCACTTACTGCAGGCAAAGATTTATCTTGTAATTTATTCCTGCTAGGTGTAAAATATATTTGTTCGTCGTCAATTATTTCTACTTCTTCAATTCCAATCTCAAAAGGAATTACTGCCACAATTTGATTCATAAAAACCAATTCCACAGTATAGATATCGGTGCTCCAACTTCCCTTAATATCACTTCCCCAACCGACAGTGCAGTTTATTTCCTCATCGCCGGGGTATATAAATAATAGTTTATCGACCGAGCCTTTAAGTTGGCCACTCACTGTTTTGAAATTGAATATCATTTCACAAGCCCAGTAATCGTGCTCTTTCAATAAGTTTTTGGCATTGAGCTCTACCCATACATAACGGGTATCAACACTATTAAAAGTTTTAAGATACGTGCGTTCATGCTCGGGCACATTGGCATCGGGGCCTTCATATATCTTAATCTCATTGATATCGAAATAAGGATTAACATGGGCATTGGCAAGGCCATTATGCTCTACATAAAAACTACGCTCGGCAGCCATTTTATTTTCTATCCATGCCTCCCAACGGTAGGAGCCACGTTTCCAATAATTGCCTTTGTTTTTAACGCCCCAGCCTTCTCTCACAAATACCACACTGTCTTCCTTTTTCACGGTACGGTCGCAGTTCAAACTACAAATTTCTGCACCATCGGGACCAAAACATTTGAGACGAATATGCACGTCCCAATCTTGTTCGTCGAACAATTTATTAAAGAACGAAAATTCACAATATATATAGGACAACTCGCTCTCATCATATACCAAACGGTAGTTCTTCTCATTATTTGCCAACCACTCGGTGCTGGCAAAAATCCGCAAATCCTTAAACTTGTGTTTCATATCCATAAGAACAAAATTAAGGATAAATGGTTGCTTATTCCCAACTTTTGCAAAGTTTTTTAACTTTACGAAAGTTGGGCGTACTTTTGCGGCAAATTTTAAAACATGAATATTAATAATATTACCGAGCTTCTTGGCAATCAGGCCAATAGCCTACTTGGTCATAAGGCCATCATTAGCAAAGACCTCTTGCACCAGCCAGGTCCCGATTTTGTGGATCGTGTTTTTGCTCAAACCAACCGTAATACTCAGGTATTGCGTAGTATCCAAAGCATTTACGACCATGGCCGTTTGGGCCGTACAGGTTATGTGTCAATCCTTCCTGTAGATCAAGGAATAGAACATTCAGGTGGTGCTTCATTTGCACCCAACCCCATTTATTTCGACCCTGAAAATATTATTAAACTTGCTATCGAAGGCGGTTGCAATGCTGTTGCTTCTACCTACGGAGTATTGGCTGCATGCTCACGTAAGTATGCTCATAAAATCCCTTTCATCGTAAAAATCAACCACAACGAAATTCTCACTTACCCCAATAAATTTGACCAGGTAATGTATGGCTCTGTTGAAGAAGCTTGGAATCTTGGAGCTGCTGCGGTAGGTGCTACTATATATTTCGGTAGCGAAGAATCGACCAGGCAAATACAGGAAGTGGCGGCGGCTTTTGAGCGTGCCCACGAGCTTGGAATGGCTACGGTGTTGTGGTGCTATTTACGTAATAATGGTTTCAAAAAAGAGGGTGTCGATTACTCTGCCGCTGCCGATTTAACAGGACAAGCCAACCATTTGGGTGTAACTATTCAAGCAGATATTATCAAACAAAAATTACCTACAAACAATGGTGGTTATAATGCCATTAACTTTGGCAAAACACATCCAAAAGTATATAGTGAACTATGTACCGATAATCCGATTGACTTATGCCGTTATCAAGTAGCAAACTGTTATATGGGCCGTATGGGTTTAATAAACAGCGGCGGCGAAAGCAAAGGTGCTAGCGATATGGCTGAAGCAGTAATGACAGCGGTGGTTAACAAACGTGCGGGTGGTTGTGGTTTGATATCGGGTCGCAAAGCTTTCCAAAAACCCATGACTGAAGGTGTTACTTTATTGAACGCTATTCAGGATGTGTATTTGGAGAAGGGGATTACTTTGGCGTAAGGATAATTAAGAAAATTATATGGATAAAAGCCGTTTCTCTGAGACGGCTTTTTTACTAAAAAAGCATCATTGATATTAGGTTTTTTCGACGGGCATCTTTATGTTTTTGTAGCAACTTCAAACTTATAAAAAATATTGTTGTATAATTATTTCGCTACTTTAACATTAATTTATAATATACTAAATGTGCGAAAACAAACTAATTGACATATCTAGTTGGCAAAGTGGTAGTAATGATTTCGTTCCAATAGGTAAACGTATAAAGCGAGTTGTATTTGAACCTGAGACAGAAAAATTATACTATTTTAAGGTACCTAAAGATAAATATCCTTGGGAGTTTTGGACAGAAGTTATATCATACCAAATTGGACAAAGCTTAGGTTTTAATACCAATTCTTAAACTATAATAGTTCTCCGCCTGTGGCGGATTAGTTTGTAGAATGGTAATACCGAACTACAATACATTTAGTCCCTTTCTTTTGGACTATTATATATTGAGTTTCGGTATAATGTATTGAAATATGAGCCTGCAATTTCTAAAGATTCTGTCGGGTGTTTATCTCCTTCTATGGTAGGAGAGCATGAAGAATTAATACACGGGCAGCAGTTCCTTACACAAATATTGCCAACTTTTGAAACTAAAAAAGGGATAGATCATAACTTTCAGTTGATAGAATCTTTCTTTAGAGATAGTGAACATGAAGTTTCTTTCGAAGAATTTATACACATGTTAGTCTTTGATGCGATAATAGGTAACAGGGATAGGCATCAACAGAATTGGGCTATGATAAGAGGGGTTGAAATAGATGTGAAAAATCTAAAGTTAAATGCAAAAATATTTAGTCAAGATGCATCAGTATTAAAGATAATATGGCGATTAATAGGATTGGGGCTGTCGAGAAAAACGAATAAGTCAATTGCAAATATGGAAATAGAAATAAACGAACATTACAGATTTTCTCCCTTTTTTGACAATGGAAATTGTTTGGCATATAATATCATTGAATCCAAAATTGGTGATATGGTTAAAAACGAAAAGCAGCTTGAAAATTATCTTTTCGGCAATAAAGCAGTAAGTCATGTTAAGTGGGATGGTGCATCAATTCCACATATTGATTTACTTAAAAATGTTTCTCGCCATCATAGGGAAGCTGTTTTGACTGGCATTGAAAAGGTTAATCGAAACTTAAATGCTATATCATTTGAAGATATAGTAACAAACATTGATAATGGATTGGATGTTGTACAAAAGGATTACGTTCTATCTTTGCAGCGGAAAGAATTAATCTGCAAATTATTGAATGCAAGAGTAGCTAGGCTTTTAAGCAGTTTTTAAATGGTATTAAACAATATATATATTAGTTGGCGGAAAGGTAAGGGTGGGAACCGTTATCTTATAGGTTTGCTCGAGAGGCTAACTAGTGGATTTGCCTTTTCTTATATAAAAGAAGAAGTTATTAAGGCGAGAAATGATGGGTTCAAAAATTATCCCGATTTTTCTACTGTGAATTTTGACCATAAATATACCGGTGATTTAGAAAGAGTTTTTTCACTTAGACTAATGCCCGAGGGGCGACCCGATCGTGAACAGTATCTTTCTTTTTGGGATGCAAATAATCCAAAATATGATTGGTTTGACGAATTGGGATTTACCCAAGGGAGATTAGCCACTGATAATTTTGAATTTCTTGCTAAGCTTCCATATTATGATAATAATCTAGGGTTCGTAACCGATATAGCCTCACTAACTCATAATCCACTACCTATTGACAAGGTAAAGCAAGGAGACAAGTTAAGATTTGAACTGGACACAAACCATCTTACAGACCCTAGTGCTGTTAAGGTATATAAAGACTCCG
Source organism: Bacteroidota bacterium (assembly GCA_034439655.1). Classification (NCBI taxonomy): domain Bacteria; kingdom Pseudomonadati; phylum Bacteroidota; species Bacteroidota bacterium. The sequence continues at coordinate 16,675 of JAWXAU010000091.1, forward strand.
AATTTATTGGTTACATTAAAAGAGGGCATTCATTTTTCTTTAAAGATGCAAACAGAAACAGATTGAGATTAACGGTTAAGCACATTGAAAAAAATGGAATGGTTAATCAATTATATATTTCTGTAATAAAGGAATAAGAAATATTATAGGACTAGATTATATAGCCGAAATAACTTTTTATATCAAGGCTTCTCAAACTCACCATAACCATCTGTCAAAATATCAGGTATGGTGTCGGTAATCAAAATTGTATGCTCAAATTGAGCAGATAATTTTCCGTCAATGGTGCGGGCGGTCCAACCATCTTTGCGGTCTACTTTACTGCGGGCCTTACCTGCATTTATCATGGGCTCGATGGTGAAAATCATTCCTGGTTGTAATACAGGGCCTTTATTGCGTTCATGCTCAGCATGATTCACTTCAGGGTCTTCGTGGTATTTTACGCCTACCCCATGTCCGCAAAATTCATATACTACCGAGCAACCCTGTGAAGTGGCATAACGGTTTATTTCAAATCCAATATTGCTAAGTCGGTTGCCGGGCTTGCATTGCATAATGCCAATGCTCAAACATTCTTTGGCAACTGCTATTAGTCTTTTTGCATAATCGCTACAGGGTCCTACTTCATACATGCGGCATGAATCACCATAATATCCTTCAACAATTAAGGCCACATCAATATTTAATATATCTCCGTCTCTTAATTGGTAAGGACCCGGAACGCCGTGACAAATCACATCATTAACTGAAGTGCAGCATGATGCTGGAAAACCACGGTAGCCTAGGGATGCAGATTTTGCTCCATGGTCATTCACATACTCACGGCATTTTTTATCGATATCGGCTGTGGTAGTTCCGGGCTGTGCGTACTGCCCCAAATATTTAATGGTTTCGTAAGTAAGAATGCTGGCCTTGCGGATGCCTTCTATTTGTTCAGGAGTTTTGATGAGGATTGCCAAGGGATTGATGAATTACGAATCACGAATTTTAAATTACGAATTGCAATCCCTAGCTATCGTGCTCGTGGTTTGGTGTTATCACCAGCCACATCGCATTTATCATCCAACAGCCTGAATTCGTAATTCGTAATTCGACACCCGTAATTATGTTTGTGGCGGCAAATTTACAGCCCCTTTCATCTAAATTTGAAAAATATTTGCGAGGTAGAAAAAATCTGCCTACTTTTGCACTCCTTTAAAAATTAAGCATAGCAAAATGAAACGTACATTCCAACCATCGCAACGTAAAAGAAAGAATAAACACGGATTTATGGAACGCATGTCCACCAAAAACGGACGTAGAGTATTGGCAGCCCGCAGAGCTAAAGGCCGTCATAAACTTACTGTGAGCGACGAGCCACGCCATAAACGTTAATAGAAAATATTTTTTAATGAGTAAAGCCGGCTTCAAGTCGGCTTTTTCTTTTTTCAGCCCACATGATTTTATACCGATTTAACATTCAAAATAGTCCAATTTACGCAAGTTTCATTGTGCTATTTTTATGCATTATCAGCATTACCATTGTAAATTTATAAATCAGTTTGGGCTGTTTTATAAAAACAATGGGTATTATTGCATCTTTGCTTAAAGAAATATAAATGGATACCATCCGTTACACCTTCAAAAAAAATGAAAGGCTTTGCCGCGAAAGCCATGTAAAGAAGCTGTTCACGGGTCGCAATGATTATAGTGATAAATTATTTCCCTTTCGTATCTCCATCAATTTTGTTCCTGCCGAAAATGTACCTTGCAGCAAATTTTTGCCAGTAGTTCCCAAAAGAAATATTAAAAAAGCAGTACATCGCAACCGTAAAAAACGTTTGATGAAGGAAGCTTGGCGATTGAGCAAACACTTATTGCTTCCAATTCTTAACGAAACAAAAACAGATGCACATATTGCTTTGTTCTACAATAGCAAAGAGCCCATCACCTTTGTGGAAGTGCAAGAAAAACTAAATATATTGCTCGAGCAACTCCTCAAGAATTATAAACCTACTACCGAAAGTATATAATATGCCCAACCCATTATCATTACTTTTTATTGGGCTGATAAAAATATATCAGTATACTATTTCGCCTTTGTTGCCTAGTGCCTGTAGATATACTCCAACTTGTTCGCAGTATGGTGTGGAAGCTATCAAAAAATATGGCCCCTTAAAAGGTGGATGGTTGACACTAAAAAGAATATGGCGGTGCAACCCTTGGTGGGGTAGTGATGGGCACGATCCAGTGCCGTAGAGATTTGACAACCCAGCCACGCCTGTGTGTATGCAGATTTGTCAAATCTGCTTAGGCCCCAGTCATGCAGAGTTGTCAAATCCCCCAAATCCCTTAATTTTGCAACGATGAAATATTTGAAAACCAAAGACAACTTTTTGGCCATTGAGGATGAGAAACTATATAGTTATGAAAATAGCAAAGTGGTGATACAGCAAGTTCCGTATGAATATACCAGCAGCTATTTAAGTGGTTCTCACAAAGGCCCAGCGGCAATGGTAAAAGCATCGCAGTTTGTGGAATTGTATGATGAAGAATTAGAACAAGAAAACTATATAAAGATTGGTGGAATTTGCACCGTAAAAACTTTGGACTTTAAAAACAAAACCAATAAGAAAGCAGTTGATTATATAGAAGCAGAAACTACTAAATTATTAAACGATAATAAATATATAGTTTCTTTGGGTGCTGAGCATACTGTTACTTTAGGTTTTGTGAAAGCATTTTTAAAAAAATTTCCAAAACTCACTGTAGTGCAAATCGATGCCCACAGCGACTTACGTGACAGCTACGGTAATAATAAATTCTCGCATGCATCGGTAATGGCAAGAGTACATGAATTGGGTGTTAATTTGGTTCAAATTGGAATCCGGGCACAGTGCGTTGAAGAAGCTAACTTGATTAAAAATTCAAAAAATATTAGTACTTTTTATGCCCATCAAATTAGAAATAATATAAATTGGCAAGCAGATGTTTTGAAAGAAATTAAAGGCCCTGTATATTTAACGATAGATGCAGACGGCTTTGACCCGAGCATCGTGCCAGCAGTTGGCACTGCCGAACCTAACGGATTGTTATGGAACGAGACTATTATATTTTTGAAAGAATTATTTGCACAAAATGAGGTTGTAGGATTTGATGTAGTAGAAATTGCACCTACAAAAGCAAATATATTAACTGAGTATACGATGGCGAAACTTATATATAAATTGATAGGTTATCAGTCGTTAAAAACTCCCAATAAAAAATCAAAAAAATGAACCGTATTTATTTTGACAACGCCGCCACAACCCCTATCCATCCTGAGGTAGTGAAAGTAATGGCAGCAGCCATGACAGAACATTTTGGTAATCCTTCATCCACCCATGCACATGGCAGGCAGGTGAAAACTTTATTGGAAGAAGCACGCAAAAAAGTAGCAACTATTTTGCATGTTACTCCAGGTGAAATATTTTTCACATCAGGTGGTACCGAAGCTGATAATATGGCTTTGCGATGTTGCGTAGAAGACCTTGGTGTGAAGCATGCCATCAGCAGTAAAATAGAACATCACGCAGTATTACATACATTAGAAGAACTTGATAAAAAAGGAAAGATACAATTACATTTTGTGAATCTTTTGCCTAACGGACATATTGATATTGATCATTTAGAAGAACTACTAAAGCAATATCCGGGTGCATTGGTGTCGTTGATGCATGCCAACAACGAATTGGGAAATATGATAGACTTGGATAAAGTATCACAATTGTGCACAGAAAATAATGCATACTTTCATTGCGATACCGTTCAAACCATTGGTCATTTTCCTTTAGATTTAAGTGTGACAAAAATTGATTTTATCGCATGTGCTGCCCATAAATTTAATGGCCCCAAGGGAGTTGGATTTATATATATAAATAACCGTCTCAAAATTAATCCGCTAATAACAGGAGGCTCCCAAGAACGCAATATGCGAGGCGGTACCGAGAATGTATATGGTATCGTTGGATTGGCAAAAGCTTTGGAGATTGCTTATAACGAATTGGAACACGAAAAAGTACAAATTCTTGAAGTGAAAAACTATATGATGAAACGTATAAAGGAAGAAATTCCTAGTGTGCGTTTCAATGGTGACCCTGATGGTAGAAGTTTATATACTGTTTTAAATGTTTGTTTCCCTCCGAGTCCTGTGAGTGAAATGATGCTTTTTAAATTAGATATTGAAGGCATTTCGTGCAGTGGTGGCAGTGCTTGCAGCAGTGGTAGCAATGTAGGTTCGCACGTACTTGCAGCCATTGGTGTACCTGAGGATTGTAGCTCCGTTCGTTTTTCTTTTGGCAGACAAAACACGAAAGAAGAAGTTGATATTGTAGTTGGGAAATTGAAAGAGATGTTGGTGTGAGAGGAAGGAGGAGTAAGGAGTAAGTGGCTAAGGCGAAATAGGATTCGGGATTCAGTTCGCCGCCGACGAATGGGGGCTTCGCGAATAAATTAAAACAATGTACATTTTATAATAAGAAGTGTAAAAAAACATTAATGTAATGAAGCAAGCAAAGCAAATTATTGTTGAAACATTCTTATCTATACTTGTGTTTTTTTCTGTTTTTTTCTTAACAATATTATATCAAATAAATCCTCTCCACTATTTCAATAGTGGAGAAACCTATAGTCTTAACCTTGGTTTTCCCTTTAAATATTATGAACAATTTTGGTTAACAGGAAGCAAAATACCGAACTCTAGTTGGTTTATTCAAAATTTAATTTATGACTGCTTGCTAACATTGATATTTGTTACTGGACTATATTTTTTAAAACCGAAAGTAAACACTCAAAAAAAAATGAAATTTTCGAAAATATTTCAAAAGTGGATCTTCCCCAATATATAAGCTAAATCGATTCCAAAATTCCAATTCCAATATCCTATGACTCCACGAATCCCGACTCCTGAATCCCATATCCCGTATTCGATTATTTCTGTCTTCAAGCAATACAAAGCCTTGGCAGAAAAAGCCATAGCCCAATTAGATGAAAAAGAATTGTTTTACTTGCCCGATCCTGAATCGAATTCGATAGCGATAATTATGCGTCACTTGGCAGGAAATATGATAAGCCGCTGGACTGATTTTTTAACTACCGACGGGGAAAAACCAGATAGAAATCGTGATGCTGAGTTTGAGCAAGATGATTTAACAGAGGGAAAATTAATATTGTATTGGGAACAAGGATGGAAAGTTTTTTTGGACACGCTGCATAGCTTGCAACCTGATGATTTGCAAAAAACTATATATATTAGAAAAGAGCCATATACGGTGATGGAGGCTATTGCTAGACAATTGGCACATTATTCTTACCATATTGGGCAAATAGTTTTTATAGCTAAACACTTAAAAAATACAGATTGGAAAACCCTGAGTATAGCTAAAGGAAAATCTCAAGATTTTAACAATGAACTCATGGGAAAATGAAGCTCCAAATATTTTCATACAAGCTACAATTTATACAAGCTGCTACTACCAGTCGCGGTAGTATGGATTTTCACCAAGTATATTATATACAAATTTCTGATGGTATAAAAAAAGGAATTGGTGAAGCTGGTCCACTCAAGGGTTTGAGTACAGACTATAATACTATTAAAGATGGCTTAAAACTACTTGCGGAGTATTATAATGATGGAGCTCCAGTTCAAGATATTCTTATATTATTAAATGATTTTCCTTCTGCAAAATTTGCTTTTGAAACCGCATTGTATGATTATAATAGCGGAGGAAGATATATTATTTATGATACACCTTTTACTTCTGCAAATACACCCATAGAAACAAATGGACTTGTTTGGATGGCAGATAGCAAAACCATGTTGGACGAGGCTTTTAAGAAAGCTGAAGCTGGCTTTACAACTATAAAGTTTAAAGTAGGGTCTTTAGATTTTGACGAAGAGTGTAGAATGATTGAGCAACTCAGAAGGTATTATAATAGTTGGAAAATTACAATAAGATTAGATGCCAATGGAGCGTTTGCAAACAATGACGCATTAGAAAAGTTAAAAGAATTAAAACGTTTCGATATACATAGTATCGAGCAACCTATTAAAGCAGGGCATTGGGATTTGATGGAAGAGCTTGTGAGCAAAACGCCCATAGATATTGCCTTAGACGAGGAGCTAATTGGCGTGAATGTATATAATGATGCAGAGCCAATCCTGAAAAAAATTAAGCCACATTATATTATATTAAAACCAACTTTATTGGGTGGATTTACGAATTGCGAAGCATGGGTAAAGCTTGCAGAAAAATATTCTAAGGGTTGGTGGTCAACCTCAGCGTTAGAATCAAATATTGGATTGAACGCTATTGCCCAATGGGCTAGTAAATACAAAAGCCCTATGCCACAAGGATTGGGCACAGGGCTTTTATATAATAATAATCTTTTATCACCGCTTCTGTTGCACGATGGACATTTATTATATAATCCAGCAGGCAAATGGGGTGATTTAGAAACGCTCGAAGCTATTGAAAAAGAAGCTTGATTCGATGGCGGCATTTTCGTCGCTATCGCTACCATGCACCGCATTTGCCTCAATCGATTTTGCATATAATTGACGGATAGTTCCAGCATCTGCTTTTTGAGGATCAGTAGCACCAATTACGATACGAAAATCAGCAACTGCACTTGATTTTTCTAATACTGCAGCCACTATGGGGCCGCTGCTCATAAAGCTAACAAGGTCATTGTAAAAAGGACGCTCACTATGCACTGCATAGAATTGGCCAGCTTGCTCTTTAGTTAACCAAAGATATTTCATTGCATTGATTTTGTAACCAGCATTGATAATGTGGTCAATAATTTTTCCTGTGTACCCATTGCTCACTGCATCGGGTTTAATCATGGTAAATGTGATGTTATCGCTCATTGTATATTATAGTTTTTCGGGGTGCAAAAGTAGTTAAAATCAAGGAGAATGCCTTGCATTATCCCAAAAATTTGTTTTAGAGTTTGCCGTATTTGATTTTTCTTTTAAAGGCCAAAAAGCTCTCATCTCCTCTAATATCAAGGCGTTTTATCAAGTATTTGGGTTTCGGTTTTAGCTTGTTTATTTTGTTACCGATACGAAAAGCCGCTTTTATTTGTCGGTATTTCATGATGCTCTTCAATAGTCCAAAAGTTTTTTTCCTTCGGGGAAAGGCACCATAAGGATAAGCCCAAAAGGGTATATATTTTATTTCTAAATTATCAAGTGTTCTTTGGGCCGAAGCCATATCATCCTCCACCAGATTAATCATCGAATTTCCATAATTTATATGTTTGTAGCAATGGATTGCAAGGTCAATATTACTAGGCAAAGATTTGAGTTGGTCGGCACCCATTATGGGCTCTTGTCCTTGATCCCATTCGTTTACACCCCCTATATATGCTGTAGGAACGAACACCATCGCTGGCATTTTATGATGGTTCAAAATTGGCAAAGCTTGTTCTACAAAATTTTGATAAGCATCGTCGAAAGTAATCAAGACGCTGCGTTCGGGTAATTTGCTTTTGTCTTTGAGGCAAGTAAACAAATCGCCACCCGAAATAATATGATAATTACATTGCCTAAGGTACGCCAAATGCTGCTCGAATATTTTTGTCGAAACACATAGTCCATCGTTTTGATCGGGTTTGATATGGTGGTACATCAAAACCCTAAAACCCTTGTGGGCCGGCATTAACGCAAAATAATAACAAAGTAAGATTATTATAATGGTGAGGAGAATAATGGGTAGGATATACGCTTCCATGGTCTAGTTTTGAGACACAAATAACAATGATTTTTGTGAACTATTTGTTACTTGCACCTTGCCGTATTGTCTGGGTCACGCTCGGTCCCAAACCATACAACCGCATAGTTATCATATATGGAAATGCCTATTGCACGCCACTTCATAGTTTTCCAAATCCCTTTGTTTACGATTACCTCGTTATGTCCTTTGCTCTTTTGCCATGCCTCCAATGCTTTTTTGGGAGTCATCCCTGCCGAGTAATACGTCGCAATTTCAAAACCATCTCCTCGGTAGCTTGTCATCTCTCGTGGCTTGCCCCACATGCAACTTGCTTTTAAATGGTCGGGGGTGTAACAGCAACTTGACCAAATGCCATTATTGCTCCAGCTATGTAAGTTGCAAGGAGGTTTATTGGGATTGAACATTTTCAAATCTAAAGTATGACTTAAGGCAACATAACAAAGAGAATTTGATAAAGATATCGTGTCTAGATCCAAGCTGTCGCGGTATTTCATAATCATTTTGTACAATACTGTATCGGCTGCCGAGGGACAATAGCTTGTTGTTGGCGGGTTTGCTTTCTTCATTTTGAAATTGGCAAAAAGCAGCACCAAGCCTAGTAAAATAACAAAAGAAGTTATATATTTTATGGATGTTTTCAAAATTTCAAATTCTTATATTGATCAAATACGGCTTTATAATTTTCAGCAGAAAATATAATTTCTGCTATGCTTGTTTTTTTGAATTTACGGTATAAATGTGTTTCCAGTTCGGTGTGATTATTAAGTTGAACATAGTCAAGGCCAAAATGTTTTGCAAGGTATTCAAAAGTCAGGCCATGTTTGTTTGCAAAATATTTTTCGAGGGGCATAATTGCTGTCGGCCCATCAATTAACTTAAAAATATTTCCACCATTATTGTTTAAAATAAGTATAGCTAAATTAGGAGGAATATCATTGTTGAAAAATGCATTACTATCGTATTGAAAAGCCATATCGCCAGTAATCAAAAAATGTTGTTTATGTGGCTGTGCCATGGCCATACCCAAGGCAGTAGAATTACAACCATCAATTCCGCTAGTGCCGCGGTTACAGTATATTTCAAATTTTTGTGGGTTACCTATAATATTTGCCCACCGCACGGCCATGCTATTTGCCAAATGAACAACGGCACCAACAGGAATATTTTCCATGATATTTTTGACCACGACCAATTCGTGCCATGATATATTTTTAATAAATGTATTAAAAGCCTCTTTGCCTTTATTAGAATGTTCTTGCCAAACATTATAATAATCCTGTTGTGATACGTTAATTTCAAAGGCTTCTTTAACTAAAAAATTTGTGCATATAGTATTTTCGATTGGCTTTTCAAAAAAGTCATACTCTGTTGCAAACGGACTTATATGCCAATGGTGAAAATAGTTCGTAGTTTGTATATAATTTTTTAGAACCTTTGAAGTATGGTTTCCACCTATAGTAATCACCAAGTCAGGAGCAAATAAATCTATGTCTTGTATATTTCTGATGAGTAAATCAGTATGATACAAATCTGTTACTATATTACTTGTTACATCAGCAATAACTGGTATTTTGTGGTGTTTGGCAAAGTCGTAAATTTGCTTTTTATCATAATTGTTATCCGACCCAAAGCCACACACCAAAAGTTTTTTTTGTGTATAGTCCCAGATAGGTTGTAACTCATCAATAACACTATTGGTAGTGCTATAAGGTGGTTCGGTTATTTTATATAACTTTGGCACTATAAAATTATCATATACAAATGGATAATCTGCAGGATAGAATGGCTCAATGAAAGGGAAATTGATATGCACCGGTCCAGGTTTTCCATCATATAGTAATTCAAATGCGGCAAGCATATTGGTGTTAAATAAATTGGAGTCGGTTATATTCACCGGCATTTGAAAAAAACCTTTTACCTGTTTCCCAAATATATTTTCCTGATTTATCGCTTGTCCGTCGAAATGCAGTGCAGCATTTGGTTCACGGTCGGCAGTAAATATTAGTAAAGGAATATTCTGATAGAATGCTTCTGCTGCTGCTGGGTATAAATTTGCCACGGCAGTGCCTGAAGTCGTAACAATCACGACTGGTTTTTTTGAAGCCTTAGCGAGACCCAACGCTATAAAACCGGCTGATCGTTCATCGTTGGCAGCAATACATCGTATCTCATTGTATCCCCCAAAGCTTAATGTAAGCGGGGCCGAGCGTGAACCTCCACACAAAATGGCAAATTCGACGCCCTGGCTTTTACACCATACAGGAAGTTTGTTTAATATATCATAATCCATCGGCGTGCAAAAATAATACTTCAAGTTGCAGAATATTTTTTTATCTTTCAAAACATTTTGTGCAATTTTGTAGTTGAAGTTATATGGAAGAAGAAACACCCTTGCCCAATCAATCATTGTCGCCTATCCCAATCCATGTGGGCTCAGCACTGATAAGGCCTGAAGACAAAGGCAAAATCACCTCGGTGGCTGTAGAGGCCATGAGTCATTATGCGAACCAAGAAATTGATTTGCTGAGGCAGCAAGCGGAGCTCATTATGAAGCAAGTGCGTGAAATTGAAGAACGGGTAGGAGTTTCGCATCAAATTTATCAAGCTGAAATGCGTTTCACTCCGAAAATTATGGGCGTTTATCATCTTTATGAAAAAAACGATGGCGTAAAATTATTAAGCTTGGTGGGCCCAAATGAATGGGGCCGGTCGTTCCCCTACAAAAACCACGTAGCGAAGGTGAAATTATTGGGGGACCATACTTGGGAAGTAATTAGCAGTTAGTGCTGCAATTTATTTAATGGGATTTTATCGGTCTCTTTTTTGTACATTTGACTTTAAATTTGTAGTTAGGATATGAGACAATGTATATATATATATTTATTTTGTTTATTAATTGGTTCGGCCGCAAAAGCTGAGTTGACAAGGTTTCCGTGCGAGGCTCAAGATTTGGATCAACTCAATTCTATCTTTTTTTTGAAACAAGGAACAGCTATTGAAACATCGCCAAATACGATCAAAAAGAAAATAAAAATTCGTGTACGTGCTTGGTTTGCCGATAGCATGGCCAATGATGAAACAATTAAGTCCCAAGCAAAATTTTACGATAGTTTGGGAAATGAAATTGGTAAAACGCTGCAAATTATTTCGCCCGAAAGATTTACCCGCAGCGATAATAATGGCAGGATAATGATAGAGCTTTTTGGCTTTATTAATGATTTTGTAGTGCTCACCGAAAGTAATATCGAATTCAAACTTAATACTTTTCTGAACAAACAAAAAAAAGAATATATATATAATGATTTGAAAAAACATATTATAGAGAACAATTACTATAGATGGAATGTAGACAGTAATTTTGCGTCCTACGCAATTGATGAATACCCTGTGGATATAATACATCCAGGTAAAAGAATCGTTTTAATTTTTGCCAAAGATGAACTCGTTGCTATTATATATTCGCGAAATTTAAAAATAAAATATTACGAATCGCAGGCCGAATCGAAACCCTATAAAATATATTATCTCAAAAAAATGCGGGATGATGACAAACGAAAAATTGCTGGGGTGTTTTTCAAACAAGTGCGAAGCAAATAGTCTAGTGATTGTTGGACACTCGGTTTTTAAATCGTAAATTTGCACCTTTATTTTTATAAAAAATCATTATGCTCGAAAAACTGGAAGCCATTGCACAACGTCGCCAAGAGGTAGAAAACCTTTTGGGAGCAACGGATGTAATGCAAGATATGAAGCGTTTTGCCCAGTTGAATAAGGAATACCGCAGCTTGGAAAAATTTGTAATTATCTATCATGAATATAAGAATTTGATGGATAATATCGACAGCAGTAGGATGCTTTTAACCACAGAAAAAGACGCTGATTTCCGAGATATGGCCAAGGCCGAACTGGAAGAACTCGAAGAAAAGCGAGGGCCGATGGAAGATAAAATTCGTGATATGCTGATTCCCGAAGACCCTACCGATGAAAAGAATGCAATCTTTGAAATACGTGCAGGAACAGGTGGTGACGAGGCATGTATATTTGTGGGAGATTTATTGCGTATGTATTTAAGATATTGCGATACTGCTGGTTTGAAAGCCGAAGTAATGGATACCAACTATGGTAGTGCTGGCGGTTATAGTAAAGTAACTTTTGAGGTAAATGGCGACCATGCTTATGGTATTCTAAAATATGAATCGGGAGTGCATCGTGTGCAGCGTGTTCCCGCCACCGAAACACAAGGCCGCATACACACCTCTGCGGTGAGTGTGGTGGTATTGCCGCAGGTAGATGAAATAGATGTGGATGTGAAAGAATCGGATATTCGTAAAGATACATTTTGCTCATCTGGCCCTGGCGGACAAAGCGTGAACACGACCTATTCAGCTATTAGATTAACACATATTCCAAGTGGAATTGTAGCTCAGTGTCAGGATGAAAAATCGCAGATAAAAAACTATGAAAAAGCTTTGAAAGTTTTGCGTGCAAGAATATATGAAGTAGAGTATCAAAAATGGTTGGACGAAATTTCTAAAAAGCGTAAAACGATGGTATCTACAGGCGATCGCAGTGCAAAAATTAGAACCTATAACTATCCGCAAGGCCGTGTAACCGATCATAGAATAGGTTATACCATGTATAATCTTCCTTCATTTGTTGATGGAAATATTAATGAAGTATTGGACCAATTGCAGGTGCATGAAAATGCAGAAAAACTGAAAGAAGGTGTGGTTGCGTAATTGAATTTATTAATCATAAAAAACATTATAATATAATACAAAAATGAGAACTAAAATTGTAGCAGGTAACTGGAAAATGAACAAGAATTTTCATGAAGGTTTGGAACTCACCAGCGAAATAAATGGTATGGTGAACGATGAAATTAATGGCAATGTAGAAGTAGTTTTAATCCCTACTTTTATACATTTGAACGCCATCAGTCAGCTTACCCAGGCAAGTAGCAAAGTAAGTACTGGAGCTCAAAATTGTCATACTGAAACATCGGGTGCTTATACAGGAGAAATTTCAGCTGCTATGATAGCTGCCGCTGGTTGTAAATATTGTTTGGCCGGGCATAGCGAACGTCGGTTATATAATAATGAAACCAATGCGATACTTGCTAAGAAAGTAGATGCAATTTTAGCTAATAATTTGATGCCGATATATTGTTGTGGTGAAACTTTGGAAGAACGCAATGCAGGAAAACATTTCGATATTATAGGTTCTCAAGTAAAAGAAGGATTGTTTCATTTATCTAATGAGCAAATACTAAAATGTGTAATTGCATACGAACCTGTTTGGGCCATTGGTACAGGTGTTACCGCTTCAACCGCACAAGCACAAGAAGTGCATGCCTTTATCAGAAACTTATTGGTAGAAAAATATGGCAATGATATAGCATCACAAATCAGAATATTATATGGTGGCAGTGTGAAACCTGATAATGCCACAGAACTTTTCTCACAACCCGATATTGATGGCGGACTTGTAGGCGGTGCAGCACTGCAGTCACGCAGCTTTGTGGATATTGTGAAAGGTGCTTGTTAATTTACGTTGATACGTTTTTACTTGTCAATAGAAATTTGTTTTCAAATAATAATATTTTCCCCGAAGTTTGTGATAATTAGTTGCGAGTTGTATGTTGAGAGATGTCATCATGATAGCTATCGGAACTCATAACTAAATGAATAATAATTTAAAATAACAAATAATGAAATACCAACATCTACCCCAGGAGTTCTATATAGAAAACCGTATAAAGTTTTGTGCCAAAATGCAACCTGGCTCCATCGCTATTTTTACCAGTAACGACGAGATGCCACGCAATGCAGATGCCTTTCACAATTGGAGGCAGAACAGTGATATCCTTTGGTTAACAGGTATCGACCAAGAACATACCATGCTCATTTTATTTCCCGATTCTCCCAATCCTGATTTCAAGGAAGTATTATACTTGCGTGAAACCAATGAGACCATCGAAACTTGGGAAGGACATAAGTATAGCAAAGACGAGGCACATGAAACATCGGGTATTCATACTATTCATTGGAACCATGTTTTCAAACAACAATTGCATCCTGCCATTGTGCTGGCCGAAAATGTATACATGAATTTGAACGAACACGATCGTGCTGCGATACAGGTGCCCAATCAGGAACAGCGTTTGGCTAAAGACATTAGAGATCAATATCCTTTGCACCGATACCATCGTGCGGCCCCTATTTTACATCGCTTGCGTGCAGTGAAATCTGCTATTGAAATAGAACAATTAAAACATGCTATAGAAATTGCCAACAAAGCATTTCGCAGGTTACTTAATTTTGTAAAACCTGGTGTGATGGAATATGAAGTAGAGGCAGAATTAATACATGAATATATCCGCAATGCTGGAACTGGTCATGCCTTTCAACCAATTGTAGCTTCGGGCAGCAGTGCTTGTATATTGCATTATGTAGAAAATAACAGACCTTGCAAGGATGGCGATTTATTATTAGTGGACACTGGTTGTGAGTACGCTAACTATAATAGTGATTTAACACGTTGCATACCTGTAAATGGCAAATTTAGTAAGCGTCAAAAAGAAGTGTATGAAGCAGTATTACGCTTGCAAGAAACTGCCATGAAATTATATTTGAAACCTGGAACTGTGTTACAGCAATATCATATAGAGTTTGGCCGACATATATCTGAAGAATGTATTAAACTTGGCCTCTTAAAAAATGAAGAAGTGATGCGAAATCCCTTGGCGTATAAGAAATATTGTGTACATGGTATCTCCCATCATTTAGGTTTGGATGTGCATGATTCAGGGTTGCGTTGGGAAAAAATGGAACCTGGAATGGTGTTCACCGTAGAGCCCGGAATATATATAGCTGAAGAAGGAATCGGGGTACGTATTGAAAACAATGTTTTGATAAGTGAAACAGGATGTGTAGATTTGATGCCTCAAATTCCCAAACAAATAGACGAAATAGAAAAACTGATGGCTAACAGAAAAACAGAAATGGCCCATTAAAATAAATTACAAACGATGAATTTCGAATATTGCTTCCGCAGTTACAAAATAATTTAGCAAAGTTGTCAAACCTAGCTGCTACCGAATGGTGTAATTCGTAATTTGTCGTTCGTAATCTTTACAAATATTATGAAAAAGTATATATTAATTCTGGCTGCAAACTTGTTTATATATGGTAATTTATTTGCACAACACAAGGGCTATAAATCTGCAATCGGTATCACTTTTTCTCCCGATTATGCTTACCGCTCATTACTCACTACCGACTCGGCAAGTAAGATAATCAAAGAAATTCAAAGAAACCCCCAAAACGGGATTATGGGTTTCACTTCGGGGCTTGATTATCGTTTCAAATTATTTGGTTTAGTCAATATAGAAACAGGCTTGAACTATACCAGAAAAGGATGGTCGAGCGATTCGGTGAATAGCAAATTTGTAATTACAAATTTGTTCAATTATAACTATGTAGTGGTTCCTGTGAAAATTAGAATTAATTTACCGGCTGGCCGCCGTAGGTTGTTTTATATTAATGCGGGTGTATCGGGAGGTGTATTGCTTGGGGCCGCCAAAACTGTAACAACTTCTTATTTTACAGGCACCTTTAAAACAGATAAAACAGCTATTAAATCTGATGTGAGTAATAAAATATATTATAGCATGGTGTTTGGATTTGGTTTAGATTATCGTATGGTAAGTAATCTATATTTCAAGATTGAACCTAATTTTCAAAGAACAATGAGTGAGTACTCTAAAGAAACTTTGAGCTCGTTCTTAAACTCAGGAGGCGTGAATTTGGGGCTACTTTGGGGACTTAAATAATTAATGATTTAAAGATTAGTTGTGAGTAGCGTGTTGTGAGACCAACTGCTCGAAAGAACCCTTACAACCCACAACCCGCAACAATTAAATATGAAATTAATCTCTATAGTAATTCCTTCTTATAATGAACAGGACAATGTAGTGCTACTTGCCAATAAGGTAGTGGAGCAATTAGAGGGAAAATATAATTATGAATTAATTTTTGTGGATGATGGAAGTAGTGATGGAACCTTAGAAAATTTAAAGAAATTAAATCAGCAAAACAGTAAAATACATTACCTTAGTTTTTCTCGTAATTTTGGTCATCAAAAAGCATTGCGATGCGGCTTGGCATACTCACAAGGCGATGCGGTAATATCAATGGATGCAGATATGCAACATCCTCCCTACATGATACCACAACTAATAGAAAAATGGGAAGCGGGTTATGATATTGTGTACACCCAAAGACTCGACACGCAAGATGTGAGTATATTCAAACGCACAACCTCCTCTTTTTTTTATAAAATGACAAGTCGTTTGGCAGATATCGAAATGGAAGAAGGCACTGCCGATTTTAGATTATTGGACCGCAAAGTAGCCAATATTATAAACCGAACAGGAGAGAGTAATTTATTTATTCGTGGGTTTATTGTGTGGATGGGATTTAAGAAATACAAAATTGCTTATAAGCCAGAGCCTCGTCATTCGGGTGTTACCAAATATACATTTAAAAAAATGTTTTTATTTGCACTTAATGGCATCACTTCCTTTAGTGTAAAACCATTATATATTTCTACGGTTCTTGGTGTTATTATTTCCTTCTTTAGTTTTTTATATGCACTGTATGCGATATATAATTATTTTTTCAAAAACGGTGTGGTGGACGGATGGACATCCATACTTGTAAGCGTATTGTTTATTGGTGGTTTGCAATTAATTATTCTGGGAATTATAGGGGAATATTTAGGCAAATTATTTATGCAAACTAAAAATAGACCCGATTATATTGTAAGCGAAAGTAGCATGAAAGAAGTAGCTAGTAGCTAGCCCGCCGCGGCTGTAAGTATAAAGACTTAGCTACCATTCAACACTGTTTTGTCTTTATACTATTAGCAAAAATGAGAAAAATGAATATCAGAATAGAAGGGAGTTAGTATTTGTACTTTGTTGCTATTCAATGTTTTTTATCTTTATACTATATACTTTGTACCTTATACTATATACTTTATACTAAAAAATGGCGAGCGAAAAATCAAGAGGTATCATTATCAACCACGTAAATTATAGTGAGACGAGCGTGGTATGCAATATTTTTACCCGCGAACATGGATTGCTAGGATTTATGATGAAAGGTTTGCGTAGAGGTAAAGGAGCCATCAAAAGCAGTCATATTATGTCGCTCAATCTTGTAGATATTATATTCGACAAAAAACCCAGTCAGCAATTACTCACACTCAAAGAACTGCACTGCAATCCTTTGTTGATGGGTATTCACGGAGAAATAAATAAGAACGCCTTATCAATTTTTATCAGTGAAGTATTACAGAAAAATTTATATAAAGAACATATAGACCAAAGTTTGTTCGATTATTTAGAAAGCAGTATTATATATATCAACCGTACAAAAAATATAGCCAACCTGCCATGTTATTTTTTGATAAAATTAGCTGTGTTTATGGGTTTCAAGCCCAAGGGTGCTTGGCAGCCTGATGAGTTATTGATGCTAGATATTTTTGATGGAATATTTACCAATTTGGTTAAAAAGGACCACCCACAACTGTCAGTAAATGCCAGTAGGTATATATATAATTTGCTAAACAGCACTATTGAGCAACAAGAGGACTTGACTGAGTCTTATCAAACAAGAATAGAAGCTTTGGATGGCTTGGTAGATTATTTTCAATTCCATATACTTAACCAACGAAAATTGATTTCTCACCAAATTTTACATGATATTTTAAGATGACCAAATTGTTATTTGTTTGCTTAGGCAATATTTGCCGATCGCCCATGGCTGAAGCAATAATGAACCACTATATTAAAGAGCTCGATCTGGATGTAAGCTGCGACAGTGCGGGAACTTCCAGCAACCATGTAGGCGAAAGACTCGACAAAAGAGCACTCAAAAAATTGAACGAACATGGTATCGAAGCACCTCATCGGGCACGACAATTTTCTAGTGCTGATTTTAAGGAATTTGATTTTATCTTTGCCATGGATAAACAGAACCTACAAGACATTTTGAGATTATCGAACCATAGCCATAATGCCCAAATCAAGCTGATGCGAGCTTACGATCCAACTCCTGAAAACTGCGAAGTTCCAGACCCTTGGTTTGGCGACTTCCAAGGTTTTGAGCCAGTGTATCAAATGCTTGACAGAACAGTTCTAAATTTTCTGAAAGCGGAAAACTTTATTTATAAATAATTTTAAAAACCTATCCAATTTAATAATGATACACGAAGAACCTA
Source organism: Bacteroidota bacterium (assembly GCA_034439655.1). Taxonomy (NCBI): domain Bacteria; kingdom Pseudomonadati; phylum Bacteroidota; species Bacteroidota bacterium. The sequence goes on from JAWXAU010000091.1 coordinate 34,719, forward strand.
CGAGACATAGTCCTGACAACACAAAGTCAGATGAGAAAAAAAACGAACAAAATCTGCCTGTGGTATTGTTTGTTGACGATGATGAAAATAATCTTACCAGTTATGTGAGCAATTACCGAAACGTTTTTAAAGTATACACAGCCAATAACGGTATTGAAGCAATGCTTAAAATGGAATGGCAAAAGTTTGATGTAGTAGTTTGCGACCAAAGAATGGAAGGAATGACTGGCATAGAGTTTTTAAAAAATGTAGCTAAATTATATCCCGGTACTATTAGAATATTCGCCACAGGATATACTGATTATGAACATCTGATGGATGCCATAAATGAAGCAGGTGTATATAAGTGTGTGTTTAAACCCATTGATCACGATAAGCTTTTAAGTTACTTATACTCTGGTGCCAACCTTGCAAAAGCATACCACGATGGAAAGTATCTATTGGAGAACTTAAGAGAGAAGCATAAAAAAATGTATAAGGAAGATATAAAGGAGTAATGCCTTTTTTGAACCTGTATGAATATTATTAACTTACGTCGCCTAAGGATGATTATTATAAGATAAGTTTACCTTTTGCGACATCTTATGCAAAAACTAATTTTATGTTCCTTTTGTATTGTCATTCTTTTAGGTATCGTACCCATACAATCTCGGGCACAAGCACTAAACAATGATTTTCGTATTGGGGTTTTCGGTACCAGCTTAGGGTGGTATTATAGCGATTCACTCGGCTATGTTCCCTACCACGAACCTTATATGAACGACAGCTATTATTCCAGCGTCCTCAATGTGCTTGCCGCGGATGGTTTCAATACCTATGTTAGATACGAAGCTTGTTCGTCGGGAATGCGGGAAAATTACCTGAAACAAGAATTATTATTGGCCAAAAAAGTTGGGATGAAAATGCATGTGGGATTGGGGTATTATTTTAAGCCCACACTTATAAAAGATACATTTTATGGAAGTGGTGATAATATATATGATGCCTGTGGAGTGAAAATATTGCCACAAGAAAGTGCCGAAGAAAAGGGATTATATAGAATAGATTATAGTCATTATTTTAACAGTATATTTTCAAAGGCACCCTACAAAGATGCTATATGGGGATACCACTTGGCAGAGGAAGCAGAATATTGCCACCTACAGCACAGGGGCAGTGATTGCAAGGGTTTTGCGGGATGGGGTGAGTTTGAAGCAAGCAGTACAAGCTGCAATGGCTACAATTCTAAATTTCCTTACTATTGTAAATGTGAAACACCGCCAGAAAATATAGAATCAGCAAAAAACTATTTCAAAGATATATTAAATTCCAATGGAGTTTATAATCATCATTTTATTACTATGCCCGCTAACCATGGCAAATCTATCAATAAAAATTCATACGATGATAATAATAGTATCTATGATTCAGTAACACAGAAATGGTCGGGATTCAATTCGCCAGATTATATAAAGATAATGACCCAAAAACAGGATGTGGTTTTTGAAGGTTCCTATACCACCGTAGGAAGTAGAACAAAACATACCAAAGAAAAATACAAGAATATATACTCCAATAAATATCATTATTTGGGACAATATAAATCGATTGATTTCATAAAAAAATATTGTAGCAATATACAAAAAGTAGTTGCGGTGGGAAATACTTGGTATGCTGATGGTGGTGGATATTTGAACAATTATCATTTAGATACCAATATAAAAAATGCAAATTGGTTGTGGTTTCAGGCATATACTTCTATCATACACGGAGCAAATGGAATATGGTTTTGGTGGCTGCACGATATGTGGCAAATGGACGAAAACCCCAATGTGTGGGACAATACTAAAGACACCGATAGATATGCCCGCGAGAATTTCCCCAAACTATATAAAAATTATGTGTCTTATTTAACAAGAGAAGTGCGATATCTCGTCAATTTAAATTTAATTTCTACTGAACCCAATACTATATTAATGGGTAAAACAGATCATACTGATACAAACCATATCATTCCTCCTTCAAAAGAATATATAAAGCATATCAAAAAAGAATACAGGAATGAAAATTATGGCCTTCGATATACTATAAGAACAAATGGGGAGAATATTATAATGATTATTTCAAACCCATGCTATAAAGCAGTTTCAACCACTTTAGATTTTTCTAAAATTAAAAATGATATGATACAAAAATCTGATAGCGTAACGGTATTGTTTGAGGACGGTACAAAGATTTCCAAACCCTCATATAAAGTTGATCGGAACTCGCATCAATCTGCTCATTATAATATAGCATTGAAGAAACACAAGTTAAAAATTGAAATGGGGCCTTTGGATGTGAAGATACTTTTGTTCGGGCCTAAGCTTGTAAGTCAGTAGTATATATCTTGATGAGCTTTTACAAATTTCTGTGCGATTGAATTCCCGTCTTTATAGTTTGCTTCTAAGTAGAAATAGATCGTCAGTATTATGCCGTATTATTCATATAATATAGCACAAGGAAGTGAGAATGCTTTTTGAATTTGATATATCAATTTGCTTTTACGAACCGTTGTACTGAGTTTCTTCCATCTTTATAATTTACCTGCAAAAGATATACTCCAGTTGGATACGAAGCTATATTAATTTCCCTGTTATAATCTTTTGTTAGATACAATTCCCTGCCTGAAACATCCAATATTTTAATATTGAGAACTTCGGGTGCTATATCTCCAAAATTTAACTTTAAATTATCAGAAACCGGATTTGGGATAATTGTAAAGCCTATGTTTCTAGGGGTAACTCCTTCATTAGCACTAAGGCCTCTTGTTAGTTCATGAACAATCCAACTTATTAATATGCGATTGGGTGCCACCAACTGAATAGAAACAGGATAATCATTGCCCAATCAACCGACAGGCTTTAATAGAAACAATTTTTTATAACCTGTTTTTGTGAATATTATATCGTAGTCATTGCTGGTATAGTTACCAATGCCCCAATTTGATGGTGCCGTACCGTTAAAAGAGAATATATTATAAACAATGTTTGTAGTATAGTCGGTATCATTATTATTACTCCCTTCTTGGATGCTAGTATCGGAAGAATATAATATATCAAAATTATGGTTCATCAATAATACATAGTCATTACCTACCTTTGATCGGACATCAAACTTTTTTCCTTGAAACACCACATAATCATTATTAATAGCGGAATCCCTATATACAAAAAGATAAGTCCTAAAAACGCTGTCGTTTATTCTTTCAAACTTGTGAACGGTTGACTGTGGGTATGTGCCTGCTATTACCTGTTTGATAACATTTCCGCTGGTATCTAACATAGCAATACCAAAACCTTTAATATCGGCATATGATTGTGCTTGAATAGTTATATAACTTATTGCACAAAAAGTGATGGTCAAAATTAGTTTTTTCATAACGTTATTTAATTAAGATAATATGATATAAAGATGTTTGGTACAGCAAAACTAAAAGAGTTTACATAGTTATTACCTGCAGGTTTTGTCAAATCAATATAATATTGGAATCCACACTCCATTTTTTTGCCGCTATAGGTAAAACCCCACAAAAAGCCTGCATCAAATCGTGTCCAATTCAATTTATTTGAAGTATAGTCAGCAAAACCTCGACCTTTAGTACTATAGGCATTATCGAGATTGTTATAAACAGTTCCATTAAATCCAATTCCATAATTTAAATTGATATGCTTACCAAGAGTTGACGAGAGGGAGAAATTCAGGTTTATAAGAAATTGATTTACATGCAAGTCTAACTCTTTCAATCTTGATGTCCTACGTGCTGCTATGTCTCGTAGGGTGTCTGTTACAAAATAAAATCTTCTTAAGCCCATATTTGCTGAAATATTTCCTGCCAAACGCTTTCTTATATGTTTTTTTACTCCATACCCACCTGTAAAATATCCACCCGCAAGGCTGCGGCCATATCTTCTTTGCCCTGGATACACATACGGAACGCTAACAGGACCACTATAGCTGGTAAAGGCTGTCCCAATATTTGTTGAAAGAAAATGCCTGTTTTCTTGAGCGTTGCAAATGCATATTGAAAAAAATATAATCAATATCAATAATCTTTTTATCATGTTATTTACTAATGGATACTGGCACTGTTAAGCGGTTTGGGAAATAACCCGCCTCCCATTTTGTACAAACTTTAGAGAAAAAAAGAGTGTCGTCCTTATATAAATAGGTTTTCATGGCGATTGCAGGATTTGTATTAGATACACGCAATTTCAATAATTCATACTTGTCCCAATCGCCCATAAAACATGACATTTCATCATCAACAATGAACTGAGATGTTTGTGAAAAAGAATCAGTAACAGTTAAAAAGGTTAAGAATAAAATATAAAAATAATGTTTTTTCGTATATATATAATAGTTTATTTATTCAATTATATTATTTATAATTTCACAACTCATTAAAAAAACATAGCTTGTGGTTGGTGAGGACACACAACCAAGGACATCTATGGTTCTATTATGCTCAGAGCACATATATGCCACAATTAATTATTCATCATTAACCATTATAATATCTCTGCTCCCACAAATTGCATCTGGTACAAATTATAATACGCTCCATGCTGTTTTAATAAATCTTCATGGGTGCCACGCTCTATAATACGTCCCTGGTCCATCACCATTATTTCTTGTGCTTTGCGAATCGTACTCAGTCGATGTGCAATCACTATACTGGTGCGGCCTTCCATTAATACTGCAATAGCTTTTTGAATCATTTGTTCAGCCACACTATCTATGGAAGAAGTTGCTTCATCCAATATTAATATATCTGGATTGGCAAGCATCGTGCGTACAAATGCGATGAGCTGTCTTTGACCTGTGCTTAGTGTTGCACCACGCTCGTGCACATGTTCCAAATATCCATTTTGCAAACCTTTAATAAACTCATGTATACCTGCAAGTTTGCATGCCTCTTCTACTTTTGCTTGTGATATATTGGTATCAAACAATGTGAGATTATCTAATATAGTTCCTGAAAAAAGATATACATCTTGCATCACCACACTAATGCGTGAACGCAAACATTGTATATCATATTCCTCCACGGGTATATCATCTATGTATATACGGCCTGTATATCCTGTATAAAATCGGTTCACCAATCCTATCACCGAAGATTTGCCGGCACCTGTAGCCCCAACTATAGCAAGTGTTCTGCCTGGCAATACTTCAAAACTTATATCATTCAAAACCGGTTGTCCTTCGTTATAAGAAAACCGCACATTTTCAAATTTTACATGGCCTTCCAATTTATCTTTTATAATAGTTCCTCCTGTTTCAACTACATCTTCTTCTTCCAATAATTTGAATATGCGGTCGCCAGCCACCATGCCCATTTGCAAAGTATTAAACCTATCGGCCAACTGACGAATGGGTCTGAAAAATTGGTTAATGAGCATAATAAAACCTGTAAGCAAGCCTAGTGTAGCATCGTGCGTAGCAAGTGTATTAAACTTTAAACCATACCATACAATTAATGCAGTAGAAAGTGCGGTGATAATTTCGACCACAGGAAAAAATACCGCATAAGCAAATACGCCTCGATTTTGGGCTGTTCGATGTGCATCATTTATTTTTTCAAATTTTTGATATTCATTTTTTTGCTGCCCAAATATTTGCACAATCTGCATGCCTTGTATATGTTCTTGCACAAAAGTATTCAGTTGCGTAACTCTAGTTCTTATCTCATTGAACGAAGCATTGACGGCATTTTTAAATATATAGCCTGCATAAAATAAAAAAGGCAAAACTGTCAAACAAACCAAAGTGAGTTTCCAATCTTTATAAAACATCAAAGCTAATATAAAAACTATTTGCAACAAGTCGCCCAAAATACTAACGGCACCTTCTGCAAAAACATCGGCCAAAGTCTCAAGGTCACTAATGGAGCGTGTTACAAGTGTTCCGACTGGAGTTTGATCGAGTTTGGAAAGTTTATAATTGCTGATAAAATTAAATACCCGCACTCTTAAAGTTTTGATCACATCTTGTCCCACCACTGCCGTAAAATATCCCTGAATAAATTGCACCGCAGTTTGAAATATCAACAAACCAATCATGAGCATTGTGAGCTGCCAAAGACCTACGGAATCTTTTTTTACCACATAATCATCAATTGCAATTTGGGTAAGATGTGCCCGCAACGGATTAAGCATCGACATCAAAATGGTAGCTATAATAGCCGTGAAAAACAGGCCCCTGTACGGCAAGGCAAGTTTATATATTTTACCGAGCAAGCTCAGGTCGAAGGCTTTTTTATTTTTTTCGAGGGTGGCCAATGCTCTTAATGATGTTTGGTTTTGGAATAAAATTAAAAACTTTGCAAAAATCGGTAATTAGAGTTGTTTTGGTTTTAGAAAATTGCATATTTTTGCGGCAAATAATTTTATATCATGAATTTTCCAGAAAACCTCCGCTATACCACCGACCATGAATGGGTTCTTGTATCTGGCGACATTGCTACTGTAGGCGTTACCGATTTTGCTCAGCGTGAGTTGGGTGATATTGTGTTTGTCGAAATTGAATCGGCAGGCAAAACTTTGAACCAACATGAAATATTTGGAACCGTAGAAGCGGTGAAAACTGTTTCGGATTTGTTCATGCCTTTATCAGGCGATGTGATTGAGGTGAACAAAGGTCTTGATACCAATCCTGAATCTATCAATAGCGACCCTTACGGTGCAGGATGGATGGTAAAAATAAAAATGAGCAATCCTGCTGAATACGATTCTTTACTTAGCTCAGAGGCATACGCTTCTGCGGTGGGCGTTTAATAGTATTCAGATTTATAAAACTGTTTCTTGCAAAAAAGAGGCAGCATGAATGCTTATATATTTACTATGAGCAAAACCATGCAATATACAAAAGCTAAACTCTCCATCGTATACGTATCGTTGTGGTTTGTGTTCGTATTTGCACTATGCAGTTTTCCGGGCAATCAAATTCCAAATTTCGAATTCCTGAACCAAATCAGTTTTGATAAAATTATTCATCTCGGTATGTTTGCTGTGCAAATGGTTTTGGTGCAAAGGGCATTGTATTTAAATAACTTTTCTATAAATATATATATAATACCTATTGCAGAGCTGCTGATAGTTTGGGGTATCACTTTAGAATACATGCAAACAGTCTTCTTCATCAATCGTTTTGGGGAATGGGTGGATGCAATAGCCAATAGTTTGGGCGTAATAATTGGCGGATTTATAGCTCATAAATTATATACCAAATGAAATTTACTGAACGCGTTGCCATTGTTTTATTCGTGATTGGATTCATTCTTAAGAGCAGTCAAGTGCAAGGTGGAGATATCATATTGGTTACCTCCTTGGCAAGTTTGTGCTTACTATATTTCCCTTTGGGCTTTTATAGTTTGAAAAAACCAAACCTCTCTGTTAAATTTATTTTTCCTTCTATCATATATGGTTTTATTTTATCGACAATGCTAGTGGGTTTGTTTTTTAAACTAATGATATTACCTGGTGGAGAAGCTTGGCAGGTCATCTGTTCCCCGTTTTGGTTTTTGGCAATTGCTACTATTATATATAAATATTTGAAAGCTACCGATGCCAAACTATATTATAGGAGTATCCTGATAAAAAGTATTTTCTTATTGGTACTCAATATCATATTTTATATAGTTCCAGCCGAAAGTATGATAGATTTATTTAATGGAAAAGGAACTCCAGCAAGCGAGCAAATGAAAGATTACTATCATAGGCTGAAGGATAAGGAAGGGGTTTATTAGTATCAAGTATCTAGCTCTATCGTCATTCTGATCCCGACTTATCGGGATTCAATGCAAAGAATCTCATAAATTTAGATTCGAAAAACAACTATATACTATCGACAGATTCTTCGCCCGAAGCGGGTTCGATAGCAATCGGACTCAGAATGACGTTACCCCAAAAGCACGCCTGTGGGGCAATGGTCGCTATGCCTTGCATTGGGGTCAATCCATGATTGTTTTATTTTACTTTTTAAACCATCGCTCACTGCACAATAATCAATACGCCAACCCTTGTTATTGTTTCGGGCATTGGCTCTGAAGCTCCACCAAGTATAGGCATGGGGTTGTGGGTTCAAATGTCGAAATGAGTCAGTCCATCCGCTGTTAAAATATTGTTCCATCCATTCTCTTTCCTCAGGCAAAAAACCACTGCTCTGTGCATTCCCCTTTGGGTCGTGGATGTCGATTGCTCGGTGGCATATATTATAATCGCCGCATACAACCAAATTAGGAATCTGGGTTTTCAAATCTTTTATATATGCTTCAAAAAAGGCCAACCATTCCATTTTGAAAGCTTGTCTTTCTTCACTGCTACTGCCTGATGGCATGTACACGCTCATCACCGAAAGATTGTCATAGTCGGCACGGATTACACGGCCTTCTCGGTCGTACAAAGGATTACCACAACCTATCTCTATATGTTTGGGTTTGTCTTTGCACAATAAAGCTACGCCACTATATCCTTTCTTTTCAGCAGAATGAAAGTAGCAGTTATTATAGCCCGCCACCGCAAACAAACTGGTATCTATTTGGTCGGGTTGTGCCTTAGTTTCCTGCAGGCAATATATATCAGCCTGTTCACTTTGTATATAATTTGCCAAGCCTTTGCTCACAGCCGAGCGGATGCCGTTTACGTTATAGGTGATGATTTTCATTTAATGAATTTATTTGCTGCAAATGTATAGGTCTTGATTCAAAAATGGGCAGCTCATAAAACAAAGAATTAAAAAATATCGTTAATATTAAAAGTATTATATATAATTTTGCAACGCATGCTTTTAAATATTTTAGAGAAACAAATCTGGGGTAATTCTGTGGAGTCCTACTTGTGGATGTGGGGTATTTTGCTTACTGGTTTCATATTTAAAAAATATTGTGCGGGTTTTTTGAGTAGGCAGCTTTACCGAACATTTAAAAAGAAAGTTGGAAACAAGCAATACCCTACGGAGTTTGTTAACTTATTGCGTTCGCCCTTCGAATTATTACTGCTCGTTATCATTATCATGCTCGCATTCGACCGCATCGATTTACCTGTGGACTGGACTCTCAAGTTTGGTAAAAGCACTTATATCATTGAGCAGGTTATTGTATCGATAGGGAAATTTATTTTGATTATTGCAATTACGTGGATTGTGCTGCGGAGTGCTGATTTTACCGCGTTTGTATTGCTCGAAGCCGCAAAATTGCACCACGACTATAATGGGGAGCAAGTGGTGAAGTTTTTCAAGGATATTATTAAAGTTTTTATCGGAATATTCTCGATACTGGTTATTCTGGGCAGTGTGCTGGGCATGGACATTACTTCCCTCATTACAGGTCTTGGTATAAGCGGTTTGGCTATTGCACTTGCGGCACAAGACACTATAGCAAACTTGATTGGCTCGATCGTAATATTTCTCGACAAACCCTTTACCGTGGGCGATTTGATTGAGTCAGACAAAATAAAAGGAGTAGTGGAAGAAGTTGGTTTCCGTTCCACCAAAATTAGGACTATGGAGAAAACATTGCTCACCGTCCCCAATAAAAAATTAGTTGATACCGCTCTCAACAATATTAGCCGAGCAGGCATCAGAAGGGTGAAAACAATTTTGAACATTGAGGCAAATACTAAACACGATGTTGTAAAACAGCTCATCGATGAAATTAAAAATAAGATTGATCAAAACGGTGAAACCAGCGAAAACCACCAAGTAACTTTCTCCGATATCATAGATAATAACATACAAATAACCATCGTGTATTTCGTGCTCACCGCCGACCTCGATACCGCCGCCCATGTAAAGGAGGAGCTCAATTATAAGTTTTTGCATATCATTGAAAAGCTCGGTGTAGTATTGTCAGGAAATATTATAACGACAAAGGAGTGAAATAATAGCTATTTTTAGGTTATATTTGTATTGAGCTAACATTAAAATCATTTATTTTTCAGGATTCCTTTGTAAATAGCTGAAATTGTGGTAATTTTGCGGCCTTTTTTATATATGTTACAACTCAGAAATATAGCAATAATTGCTCACGTTGACCACGGTAAAACTACTTTGGTTGACAAAATTTTGCATCAGTCTAAATTGTTTCGCGACAATCAGGAAACAGGTGATCTTATACTTGATAACAACGATTTGGAGCGTGAACGAGGAATTACCATCTTGGCAAAAAATGTATCGGTACGTTATAAGGACGTAAAGATAAATATTATTGACACCCCTGGTCACGCCGACTTTGGCGGCGAAGTGGAACGTGTGCTAAACATGGCCGATGGCGTGGTATTATTGGTAGATGCATTTGAAGGCCCCATGCCTCAAACCCGCTTCGTGCTAAAGAAAGCTTTGGAGCTCGGCAAAAAAGCCATCCTCGTTATCAATAAAGTGGACAAGCCCAATTGCCGCCCCGATGAGGTTCACGATGCCGTCTTCGATTTGTTTTTTAACCTTGATGCCACCGAATCACAATTAGAATTTAAAACAGTTTTTGGTTCTTCAAAGCAAGGATGGATGGGTCCCGATTGGCAAAATCCTACCGAAGACATTACTTATTTGTTAGATACTATAATAGAGTATTTCCCCGCACCTCTGGTATTAGAAGGCACTTTGCAAATGCAAGTAACTTCGTTGGATTATTCTACCTATACAGGCCGCATGGCCATTGGACGTTTATTGAGAGGCGACTTGAAACTCAATCAGAATGTGAGCTTGATGAAACGTGACGGAGTGATACAAAAATCGCGGGTGAAAGAATTATATCTCTTTGAAGGTTTGGGAAAATTGAAGGTGGAAGAAGTACAACCCGGTGATATATGTGCAATTTTTGGAATCGAAGGTTTTGAAATTGGTGATACCATTGCCGATTTTGAAAATCCCGAAGCATTGCCACCCATTAAGATTGAAGAACCAACAATGAATATGCTCTTCACTATTAACAACTCTCCTTTTTTCGGCAAAGAAGGTAAATTTGTAACATCACGCCACTTACGTGACAGGTTGGATAAAGAACTTGAAAAAAATCTAGCAATGAGATTGGAAGACACTGGTTCGCCAGACAGCATTCTGGTATTTGGCCGTGGTATTCTCCATTTATCCGTTCTTATAGAAACTATGCGTCGCGAAGGCTACGAATTGCAGGTAGGGCAACCACAGGTTATTATTAAAGAAATTGACGGTGTGAAATGCGAACCTATCGAAATACTAACTGTAGATGTTCCATTAGAAACCTCGGGCAAAGTAATTGAATTGGTGAGCCAACGTAGAGGCGAAATGAAAATAATGGAACCCAAAGGTGACCTTATTCATTTGGAATTTTCTATTCCTTCTCGTGGACTTATAGGTTTGCGAAATATAGTATTAACCGTTACAGCGGGCGAAGCAATTATGGCACACAGACTAGAAGGTTTCGAGCCTTGGAAGGGTAATATTCCTGGCCGAATAAACGGTGTATTAATTGCCAAAGAAAAAGGAACTGTTACCGCCTATGCCCTGGATAGGCTTCAAGACCGTGGCGAATTTTTTGTGGGGCCCGGCGATGAAGTATACATGGGAATGATTATCGGCGAACATATCAGACCAAACGACTTGGTCATAAATTTAACGGAAGCCAAAAAACAAAGTAATGTGCGTGCATCTGGCAGCGATGATGCTGTTCGCATTGTGCCGAAAACGGTATTCTCTTTGGAAGAATCGATGGAATATATACAAGGCGACGAGTATGTGGAAGTAACTCCAGGTTCGATGAGAATACGTAAAATTTTATTGGACGAAAACGAGCGAAAGCGTGCAAGCAATCAAAAACTTGCTGTTACAGTTTAATAATAAGTAATACATTTGCAGGCAGTATTATACCTCTTGCAAGGTTCACGTCATTGCGAGGAACGAAGCAATCTCGTAAATATTTAGGAGATTGCTTTAGTCGTGCCTCCCTCGCAATGACGGTGGGGCTTTGAAGAGGCCGTATCATGTATGCCTCAAACTACCATTCCAAAACAACGCATCATTTGGCCTGACAACCTCAGAGCCTTGGCTACAGTAGCTGTAGTGGTGCTTCATGTTTCCAGTTCTATATTATATGAATGGGGCAAAGTATCTTCTTCCGATTGGTGGACAGGAAATATATATGATTCTTTAGTTCGCTGGTGTGTCCCAGTTTTTTTGATGGTGACGGGTGCGTTGCTCATTCCAAAACAAGATACTTTTGCTGAAATTATAGCAAACAGAATTGGGAAACTCATCGTGCCTTTTGCCTTTTGGAGTTTGATATATTTGATTAATTCGCTCTACATACAAATAATTCAAGATAATGAGATGAGCATTTCTCAATGTTTTGTATATATCGCCAAAAGCCTTTACCATGGCACGTCTTATCACTTATGGTATATCTATGTTCTGCTGGGAATATATTTACTTTTGCCTACTATATCCAAAAATTTAAACCTTTTATCTGATAAGAATTTATTATATATTATACTTCTTTGGATGCTGATATTATGTCTGAATTATATACCAAGTTTGCATTTTAAACCCTTGGCATTTGTGGGATATGTAGGCTATGCTGTTTTTGGTTTTTATTTATTTAAAGTGTCCATCAATAATATAATGGCTTTTCTAATGTTGGCGGCAGGTTTAGCCATCACTGCTTATGGCACGTTTTACTTATCAAATCAGCAAAAAGGTTTCAATGAAATGTTATACAATTATAATACGCCGCATATTGCAATTATGGCAGCAGGAGTTTTCATATTGGCAAAAAATGAGACGAAAAATTATAATAATAAATGGTTTGTGAAAATCAGAAATGTTATAGCACAAAAAAGTTTGGGGGTCTATTTAATACATGTACTTATTTTAGAAATCTTAAACAAGTTCGGAATAGATTGGTTTTACCTGGAACCTTTACTGAGCATACCATTTACAGCTATGGTTTGTTTAATTATATCAACTACAATAGTATATTATGGAAGTAAATCTCAAGTTGGAAAATATATATTTGGATGAATTTTTTTCGTCATACTGTTCGCCGCGGCGAATCGTCAATAGGTAGTACCGACACTCAATATATAATAGTCCAAAAGAAAGGGACTAAATATAGTAGTTCGGCATTACCATTCTACAAACTAAATCCGCCACAGGCGGAGAACTATTATAGTTTAAGAATTGGTATAATTATTATATTACCAATAATTAAAAGACGAGGCGAAGAATCTGCTGGGGAAGTAAGCATCTTCCAACCAAAACAGATTCTTCGCAGTAAAGCAATTTTCATAATGGCGGGAATATATCCTATTTCTGCGAATCCATTCCCTCCAAAAAACACCTGCGGCAACGCGGTTCATATAAATCTTTTTCACCCAAAACAACAAGGCCACCTTCGTTTTTTTTTCGATACGAATGCATAGCAATATCTCCACATTGCACACAGATGGCGTGTACCTTGGTTACATAATCGGCAATTGCCATAAGGTTGGGCATTGGGCCAAAGGGTTTTCCCAAATAGTCCATGTCGAGCCCTGCAACTATTACACGGAGACCGCTGTGGGCAAGCTGCTCACAAACTTCTACCAAACCCATATCGAAAAATTGGGCCTCATCAATTCCAACAACACTTGCTTCACGAACCAATAATAATATATTACCCGAAGCGGGCACGGGCGTAGACATAATTGCATTTGCATCGTGCGACACTACTTGCTGTTCATCGTAACGAGTATCGATGGCTGGTTTAAATATCTCGGTTTTCTGATTGGCGATTTTTGCCCGTTTCAATCTGCGAATAAGTTCTTCGGTTTTGCCCGAGAACATACTTCCGCAAACAACTTCTATCCATCCTTTTCCGTGGTTTCCATATTTGGGTTCTATAAACATTTCGGTACAAAAGTAATGATTTATTTACGTAATAATAAATTTGAAAACAGTAAAAATGGGACTTCAACTATATCATTTTCAATATTCAAAAACAAAGACTTTTTTGCAATCAAATAATGCGTTTTATAATTAATAATTTTACTTTGATCAATAGTCATGTGCTTGCTTTTATATAGTTTATGAGCAAAGTGGAATACCGTATCTGTTTTGTTAACAAGGGACTGTGTGGTAGTTTGATAGACACCATTGGTGTCAGAAATATAATAACCCTCCTTGCTAAAATTAATAAAATGATTGTTTTTTAAATTCAATTTCTTGAGCAAACGTCCATTCAAATCAAAATTATATATTATATTTTTTTCATCGAACATTAAAATGCTTTGACCATTATCATATAATATTTTCACTTGCAGTTTATCGCCCGTAGTTTGTTCTAGGTTATTGGTCTGTTTGATAATTTCACCCTTGCCATTAAATTTGATAATTTTTTTCAGGTTGGCATCGAACAACAAAAATTCATTGTCATAACTTTTTGCAAATGCAGAATAATTTTGCCCCAAAGTGTTCAAATCTATCTGGAACTTAAAAGTAAGGTTATTATCTGTTACCAAAACTATATTGTCATCTGCATAAAAAACACTGATATCGAAAGGATTTGAAGCATCGATAATTGATGCTGCCCCAAAACTTTTAAAATGCTGTGTGACCAATATTTTTAAACTACTGTCATACTTTAAAATATCACTATTGGCATTTATACTATAATAGTTCCCATTTGCACCTTCCACCAATTGTTTGCAGTTTTTCAATAACACCATACTATCTAGCTGCTGAGCCGCAATAGGATTTGCAAGCACCATCGCAAAACAAAGAACCAATAAGATTTGATATTTTTGAATTATTTTCATATTTGTTTGCAAAAATCCTTTTTGTTACGCAATTTTGACCTGATCTTAATAGAACCAATATGCAAAGTAACAACATAATACTTTTATTGCTTATCACTTTTTGTTTTTCTTGCAAAAACAATACAGAAGAAACGTATAAACCAAAAGAAACCAATTTTAAACTCTCAACTTTTAGCTGGCTGCGTGGTACTTGGGTGGGTAACTCAGCTAAAGACTCTACCTCGTTTACCGAGTCGTGGGCTACCGACAGTAATGGGAATTGGGCTGGTAGAGGCTTAATGCTTTTTGGAAAAGATACTGTGAACGAGACCATCGGCATATACAAAGAAGAAGATCGCGTTTATTATACTGCCAAAGTGGAGGGACAAAACTATGGAGGAACTACTCGTTTTCTATTAAGTGATACAGCTAATGGGCAGTATGTGTTTAGTGACGACGAGCATGATTTTCCGCAGGTTATTATATACAAACAGACTTCGCCAAATAATTTTGAAGCTACGCTAAAAGGAATAAAGCATGGAAGATTTCAAACAAATATATATAAGTTTGAACGGAAGAATTGATTCCTTATCATATTTTACATGCAGCAGATTAATAACTTCGAGGCATATCTAAAAGCGTATCAAAATTCCATAAATAATCCTGAGCTATTTTGGAGTGAGGTAGCTAACGATTTTCATTGGACAAAACCATGGAAATCCACGCTGGAATGGAACTTCACCGAACCTCATATACAATGGTTTAAAGGTGGAGAAACCAATCTCTGTTATAATTGTTTAGATCGGCATTTGCCCGAAAAAGCAAATCAAACTGCTATCATATTTGAGCCCAATAATCCTAATGATGTGGTAAGAAAGTTATCGTACCAAGAATTATATATAGAAGTTTGCAAATTTGCCAATGTATTAAAATCATTGGGCGTAAAAAAGGGGGATCGAGTATGCATATATACGCCCATGGTGCCCGAGGGAGCCATCGCCATGCTTGCTTGTGCAAGAATAGGTGCTGTTCATTCTGTTGTTTTTGCTGGGTTTTCTGCTACTTCTTTGGCTGATAGAATTAATGACAGCGAATGTAAAATATTAATTACAGCCGATGCAGTTTATCGTGGCGACAAACTTGTCGCACTCAAAAATATAGCAGATGATGCTTTGCAAAATTGCCCCTCCATCGAGCATTGTATTATATATAATAACCGCAGCGAGAATGTGAATATGGTAACTAGTCGTGATTTGTGGTGGCATGAATTGATGACTGATATAAGTGCTGAATGTCATTCAGTACCAATGGATGCAGAAGATCCCTTATTTATATTATATACTTCAGGATCTACCGGAAAACCAAAAGGCGTATTACATACTACAGGTGGCTATATGATATATGTGGGCTATACTTTTTTAAATGTATTTAATTACCAGAAAGAAGAAATATTTTGGTGTACTGCCGATATTGGTTGGGTTACAGGACACAGCTATTTGATATATGGTCCGCTATTGAATGGTGCTACTACCGTCATGTTTGAAGGTGTTCCAAATTTTCCAAATGCAGGACGATTTTGGGAAGTAGTAGACAAACACAAAGTTAATATATTTTATACAGCTCCCACGGCTATCCGTGCATTGGAAGCCCAAGGTACGCAGTGGTTTGATGGAAAAAGTTTATCAAGTTTAAGAGTATTGGGAAGTGTGGGAGAACCTATTAATGAGGAAGCTTGGCAATGGTATCATAAAAATGTCGGTCATACAAATTGTCCGATTGTAGATACTTGGTGGCAAACAGAAACGGGTGGAATTTTAATATCGCCGATTGCTGGTATTACACCTTTAAAACCTGCCTTTGCAACCTTGCCCTTGCCCGGAATCCAACCTGTGTTAATAGACACAGAAGGAAAAGAAATTGAAGGGAATGATGTAGAAGGAAATCTATGTATTAAGTTTCCTTGGCCTGGAATGAGTCGTACTTTATATGGGGACCACGAACGTTTCCGACAAACTTATTATAATACGTATCACAATTATTATTTTACAGGCGATGGTGCCCGACGAGATTCAGAAGGTTATTATAGAATTACTGGAAGGGTGGATGATGTGATTAATGTGTCGGGTCATCGCATAGGAACAGGCGAGGTAGAAGATGCAATTAATAGCCATGCGTCGGTAGTAGAAAGTGCGGTAGTTGGTTACCCGCATGAAATAAAGGGACAAGGAATTTTCGCCTTTGTTATTATAACAGAATACCAAGAAAATTTGAATGTAGAAATTAAAGAGGCCGTTTCAAAAGTTATTGGCCCCTTTGCCCGACCAGATAAAATTATTATAGTTCCAGGTTTACCAAAAACTCGTTCAGGAAAAATTATGCGTCGTATACTGCGTAAAATTGCCGAGGGTGATGTATCTAATTTGGGGGATACATCTACCTTGCTCGACCCCGGAGTTGTGGAGCAGATAAAGGTGTTGGCGGGGGTGTAGCGGTGTGGTTGGTGATTTGATAACTTTGACTGCGTCGACGATTGCAAAGTTGTCAAATCTTCGTGTCGTGGCAAGTTGTCAAATCTGCATCGTGTACCAAATCAGCTCGTGGTTTAATACGCACCATCAAATGAAAATGATTGCCCAATAAACAATAGGTATAAGTATCCACTAGGGGCGTTAAATATTTATCATATTGTTTTAGAAAAAAACTGTAATTCCTTTCATTACAGAACATAGATTTTTATCTATGCTTCTTTTGTATACATGATAAAATTTATCTTCTTCGAATCGGGTATAATAATGTGCGACTTTTGCCATATTTGTAGTGGGTTATAATATATTCCAGATACAATATTCTGCGGCAAATTTGACAATTTGTGTTGCCGGGGAATTTGTGGGTCGTATATTTGACAACTCTGCCAAACACCATCAAAAAAGGCGGAGGAAAAATATATAATGATATATTCCCTCCGCCTTGCTAACGATTATAAATTATAAATTAATTCCCGCACACGCAGTGGCCTGCGGCATCACATGCTGCTTTACATTCACCGCTGCAATCGCTACAGCTACAAGCATCTTCCTTGTCGCAACTGACATCGCATGATGAGCCAGCTATATTTGAAGCTACTGTTTTTGAAGTAGCTGCACCTTGAACAGTTTTACTATCACAACATTCGCTGCCAGGGGTGCATACACAGTGACCTGCTTCATCGCATTTGGCTTTGCATTCGTCTGGGCAATCTTCGCAAGTACAGGGTCCGTCACTATCGCATTTTGTATTCGTAGTTTGTGAGGTTTTGTCCTTTTTGCAACAGGCTTTTCCTTCTTCTTTGCAACATGAACCATTGAACGCGTATACTACGCCTGCTATTCCTACTACCGCAACAATGGCGGCAATTATCCAATATGATTTTTTCATTTTAGTATTTTGTTTATTTTAGTATACCCTCACGGCGATATACCATTTGTTTAATTAAGCAACCGTAATTTGCTATAATAATAGATGTTTAATTTTTGTGGTAGATTTGACAACGCAGCCAAAGCCTGTGCGAACACGGAGTTGTTAAAATGCGGTGGTTGATTTGTCAAATCAGTGCTGCATAATCTCAGCAACTAAAACGCCCTATAAGCAAATGTTTTCGATATTTGCTAACTAAAGGCGGCCCATGCAAATTGATATAGTGAACATCGTAATTAGATGGGATACTTGCAAGATGATAAATAGGTGCAGAAGGGAGCAGAGCCATGGAACAAGAATGATTGGGCTCAGTAATACTAGCTGCGGCTACATGGTCGGTATGAACTTTCAAATAGAAATTTTGATCATGGCAACAACCTTCTTCTTCACATCCTTCATCGCAACCGCAATCGGCATCTGCACCACTGAAAATAACAGCACTAAGCTCCTCACCGCAGAAATGCAATCTCACTGCCACCCCAGTAATACTAAGGATATAAAGCGAAACGGCAAAGATGGCTGCGAACTTTTTCATAATTCAATTACAAAGTTAGTGCATTGCAAGAGTACAGCCAAATTTATTTTTGGGGCAAACCGTCATTCTGATCCCGACTTATCGGGATTCAATTTGAAGAATCTCATTATAGTTTGCACTATATCAAATAGGTCTTCGAATTCATGAGATTCTTCGCCCGAAGCGGGTTCGATAGCTATCGGACTCAGAATGACGGTTCCAATTATATCAAAGGCACTACAATCTTAAAACTAAAATTCCTACCCATATTATTTATCCCACTTCTGCCCGTATAATTTTGAGGATAATTGTCCATATACTTTAGTCGGCTCATATTGCTTTGATATACCATATTAGTTAGGTTAGTACCTATTATATTAAAAGTGAAAAGTATATGTCCTTTTTTATTTACCACATTTGCACCAAAACCCGCATCCAACAACGTGTATCCTGCTGTAAAGGTTTCTGTGCCATAAGCTAGAAAAACTCTATTTTGTGGAGCATTATATCGAACATCAAATTTTACAAAACCTTGGGTGAAACACAGCCACTTTTTATTGAGTTCAGCACGGATTTCGTGCGATGTTCTTAAAGGTGGAATAAGAGGCAAATACTTGGTACTATCATTTAAAATTGCCCCGTTTCCTCCCAAATTTTGTGCATATACTACCGAAATTGCATTTTCAAAATGCAACCAATCATAAGGATGTGGATGGGCATCAACAGATACTTCTCCACCCCACAAACCTGCATTGGTTTGGTGAAATTTGAATACTGGATATGCATTCCCATTTTGATTATATATTGAATCACCTCCTTGTATATTTAGTAGTTTTTGATTATATATATAATAGCTAAGTCTGTTATAAAAAACCTCACTACTTATAGTAAAATGTTTACCATAATAAAATGCTCCAAAATCGCTCTGCAGGCTAAATTCGGGCTTGAAATTGGCATCGCCTAATTGTTGGAAACTGGTGCCGGGATGTACTCCTTTTGCAGAGATTTCTGCAATATTTGGTGAACGATAACCGCGTGCAATATTGAACTTATAACATAGTTTTTCACTTCTATTATAGGTTGCCCCGATGCTCGAGCTCATCCCCGAAAATATATGTTTGTAGTTTTCAAACTGCCATGAAATAGTACTGTCATTCATATTATAAGGTGTTTGTATATCAAAACCATTTGTGGCATCTGTTTTTGTATATAATGCTTGGTTGCTGAACGAACGTATATCATATCTTGCTCCTACACTAAAATCAAATTTTTTTACCGACTTTTTGATATAAAAAAATGGGCCTATGTCAAATGATTTATAGGCCGGGATAACAAAATCGGTAGCGGTTGCAGCATTTTTGTTTGACTGAACCATGCCATTCAACCCTGCGGTAATATGGTATTCTTTATACGGTTGAAAAATATATTTTATATCATAAGTTGCAGTGTTTAAAATTAAATTTAGTCCTGCCAAATCCGCATACAATGGATGGCTATATTCCCGTCTATGACTTTGTTGCAAACCAAGCTTGACCGTGAGTCTGCTCTTGCCGATAAAAAAGTTTGTGGCAGAATATAAACGATAATGTTGCACATGCTGATGTATTACATTAATATCATAAGAATTCAAATCGCGAGCGTCAGCAATAAGGCGAATAGTATCTTCCTCACTTACTTTTTTCGTAAATTTGCGTGTTGCAGAATCACGACTGCCATCGGGGATCTCTTGTATGTTATCATATACTGAAAAATTTAAAGAACTAATTCCCCATTTTTTTGCTATCCCAATATTTGCATTTAAATCCCTTTCATGGTATTTGGTCCCGAATACTTTTCCATCGTATTTATTATAATAATTACTCGCTTGTTTTTCTGACATTCTAAAGCCCCATATAATGCCTTTGTTATTTCCTGCAAGCCCTAAAGAAGTAGCCCATTGCTGATTATTACTTTGATAATTTCCAGTAAAATTTCCGCGTATCAGCCCCCTAGCAACTGGATTAGCAGGAATTAAATTTACTACTCCTGCCAATGCATCCGAACCATACATTAAACTGGCAGGACCTTTCACAATTTCTATACGGTCTATTAAATATTGATCTACTTCAATGCCATGCTCATCGCCCCATTGTTGGCCGTCTTGTCGCACGCCGTCAAATAAAGTTAGAATACGGTTGTATCCCAATCCTCTTATATAAGGTTTTGATACATTCGGTCCTGTAGTAACCGCACTCACGCCTGGAACTTTTGCAATTAAGTCTATAATATTGGCGGCTTGATTTTGTTGTATATATCTTCTATCAATACGCACCATAGGTATTGGACTTTTTCGTTCGTCGGTGGGCGATCCTACACCTGTTACTACTGCACCATGCAGCTCAACTGCTGAGTGTGACAGTACCAAAGAAATTAAACTTTTCATGGTATTATTTATCGTGATAATTTTTTGAGAAAAACCTGTTGCGGAAATCTCTACCAAAAAATTCCCACTTGGTAAGTTTTGTATATTAAAAAAACCTAAGCTGTCTGATAATTCCGTTGTTTTTAAATCGGGAATATATATAGTTGCTGAGATTATTGGTTTGTTGTCTTCGTCTATTACCCTACCTCGTATACCGTCTTTGGCGAGTAGTTGTAGGGGTAAAATATATATAAGTATTTGTATGATGTGTTTCATTGTTTTTTTTGGTTTGCAGTCATTCCTATTAAATCGCCATTGTGTTCGCCGCGGCGAATTGTTTCAATACGAAGAATCTGTTGGATCGTAGTCGAAACCCGCTCCCTATGAACAGATTCTTCGTCTCGTTTATAAAGTATTTCTAAATATTAGAAATTATCGTTTGACGAGACTCAGAATGACGTTGATGCTGACTCAGAATGACGGTAATGAATGATGTTAAAAGAAATAAAATGGGTTAATCAATAGTAAAAAAACTATAATATTAACAAAAACCAAAAACAGGTGGCCCTTTATTGGCAGCACGCAACAAAAATTCTTGGTGCGAAGCTATATATATAATTTGCTTAGGAGCAAGTAATGTTATAATATCTTTTTGAAATGGAAGTGTTGCACTTTCCAGATATTTTGCTGTTTCAAATTTGCATAATTTGCAGTGTTCTTTCTCGGTAGTAATATGCTGACTATGTCCACAGATTGATTGTGTTAGATTTCCAGGCAATAAGGTGGCTACCATACAAGCATGCTCGGGCTCATCGTGAATATGAGTTGGGTTCACACAAACTTCAAACTCATGCTCGTGCCACAAACCTGCAGGTATTTGGCAGAAGCTGAATACCACTAGTATGAACCAAGTTTGTAGCTGTTTGTAAAATATCATTTGCGAGGGCAAAGATAGGGGAGGGATTTTGGATATAGGACATAGGATTTTGGATATGGTTCGCCGCGGGGAATGGGGGTTGCTGACGCATGATTTAATTGCGATGTTTATGAACTAAGAAGTAGGATTTAGTGCTTGCTACTATAAGATTCTTCGAATTGAATCCCGATAAGTCGGGATCAGAATGACGGCACAGGACTACAAATCCCAAAGCCTATTGCGGCGGCGGCGGCGGATATAGCGTGTCATGTTTCGCCAAAAATCGACCACCATGCCAGCCACCACAAAGGGTGACCCTATAGCGATAAAACTGGTATATATAAAAAACATCCGCACCCTGCGGCTCTCAATACCCATGGTGTCGCCAAGAAAGCTAAACATTTTGAAGGCTGATTTTTCTATATAATACTTTAATTGTTCCATATACTTTTATGAACCACAAATATATTAAATTTCTTTTACAAAAAAATAATTTTATTCTGTCTTTTTTATCCCTGTTCCCATAGTACTTTTGCTTATTGATGCGTTCACGTTTTTTTTATATAGTTTTAGGAATAGGTCTCTTACTTGCGAAGCAAGCAGATGCCCAAATTTTTGAGCAAGAATCCATTGCCAAACAAGAGCTGGAATATCATCTTAAAAAACCACTTGCCAAGCCACGGTCATTTACGGCCAATTATCATGTGCATCATTACAATTTGAATTTATTATTGAATCCCGATACACAATATGTGCAGGGCAGTAATGCGGTATCTCTTAAAGTATTGAGCAATGCATCGTCCTTGGAAATTGATTTGAGCAGCAAGCTAATTGTCGACTCACTTTTCTCAAGCAAAGGCAAAGAAAAATATATTCATTTAGCTGATGTTATATATATAAATTTAGCAAGTTCATTACCGAAAGGAAGCTCAGAAACTATAACTATATACTATCATGGAAGGCCGAGTGGAACTGGATTCGGATCGTTTGGAATAGGTAAGAATAAAACAGGTAAAATGCTATGGACCCTCTCGCAACCTTATGGGGCAAGCGATTGGTGGCCTTGCAAAAACACTTTGAATGATAAAGCTGACTCCCTTGATGTATCAGTAACTACTGGCAAAACATATAATGTTGCCTCAAATGGGTTATTGGTTGATTCAAGCACACAAGATACATTTATTACAAGACATTGGCGACACCGTTATACCATTGCTGCCTATTTGGTGGCAGTTGCCGTAGGGCAATATGATATATATAGTAATTGGGCTCATTTAAAAAACGACAGTGTTGAGATATTAAATTATGTGTTTCCTGAAAGTTTGCAGAGTGCCATAACGAATACAAAGGATGTGGTAAGTTTTATAGAACTCTTTAGTAAATTATTTATTGACTATCCATTCAAAAAAGAAAAATATGGACATGCCGAGTTTGGTTGGGGCGGTGGAATGGAACACCAAACTATGAGTTTTATGGGTAAATTTAATTGGGATTTGGAAGCCCACGAACTTGCCCACCAATGGTTTGGCGACTGGGTTACCTGCGGCAGTTGGCAGGATATTTGGCTCAATGAAGCATTCGCTACTTACCTCAACGGACTTACCTATGAATTCTTAAAAACACAACAGGATTTTACCAATTGGAAAGCTCAGGTTTCTGATGGTGTGATGCTGTTGCCCGATGGTTCAGTGCTATGCAAAGACACTAGCAATGCGTATAAAATATTTGATAGCCGATTGGTATATAGTAAAGGTGCGATGGTATTGCACATGTTGCGTCAAACACTGGGTGATTCCTTGTTCTTTTTGGCTTGCAGAAATCATTTGAATAACCGCGGAGGAAACTATGCAGTAACCACAAATTTTATTGATGAATGTGAAAAAACTACAGGCAAAAAACTCGATACATTTTTCTCCGAATGGTATTATGGCGAAGGTTTTCCTATTTTCAATATCTTGTGGGAACGCCTGCCATCAGGCGAGTTGAGCATTGATATAGAACAAAATCCATCCAGTAGCACGGTTAGTTTTTTCCATATCCCTGTGGAATTACAATGCAAGAATGGAGTTCAGTTTTATGATTTTAAATTATACCCACAACAAAATAAAGAACATTTCACCCTCAAACCTCCCTTCGATGCAGATACTATAATATATAATCCTTATTATAATTGGTTGGGTTCTGCCACATTAAAAAACACAACAAACTTAACAGGAAAAGGCGAAGTATTATTGTTATTCCCAAACCCCGCAAAAGACAAATTACAGATCAAACTATTATATCCCAATACTATAAAAAGTATATATATAACCGACAACCATGGCAAGCTAGTCATGGATTGGAGCACCACAGGTAATCCTTCTAATTTTTATGAAGCAGATATATCAACATTTTCATCGGGAGAATATATAATAACGGCGGTAAACCAAAATGGGCAAAGGTTTAGTGAGAAATTTGTGGTTTTGTAGGAATATTGAGCAAAAAAAATTATTTTGTTGTTTGGAATCAGCGTATTACATTTGTGAATTGACATTAAATTGTATATAGATCATGAAAAATAGTACTTTATTAATAATAATATTTAGCAGCTTAACGTTTAATTCAAATGCTCAAGACACAATACCCAATGCAAATTTTGAGCAAAGCATTTATTACACTGATGCAGGCAATATCACGCACATGCATACTAATTTTTGGAAACTTAGTGATAGTACAAATATTTGGTTAGAAAAATATAATAAAAATATTTTTTAACCTTTTGAAGGCAATTACTCTGTAGATGTAACAAAAAGTTCTTCAGGCGACCCGACTTATTTATATCAAAAATTCCCCTATACTGAGAGGCCAAAGACATTTACTATGCAAGTTTTTTTTGATCATTATGGCAATTCTGAATACCATTATGTAGAGATTATTTTTGAAAAAAACAATAAAAAGATATCATATAATAAAACCATATCCGAGTCCATGTATTATAACACGAATAAGGATACTAATTCCTTCTGCTACCCATATTTAATGGTAGTGCCTATTGATTTCCCTACTAATGATACCCCGGACTATTGCACCATTAAAATATGGTCTGCAAATTGTGAACCAGGTAGTTACCATTTACCAGGCGATAGAGTAATAATCGATGATTTAAAGTTCCATAAAGTGGTGGTGTTATCGTCTAAGAATGTAAATACTGGCTTAAGTGAACCGACTACAAGTAATAATTATAATAGAGCGACAGAGAAATATCCATTAAAATTGATACCTAATCCAGCTGGACAGTTTTGCATATTAAATTATTCTCTCAAAGAAGCGAAGCAAATACAGATAGCCATATATGATGCCCAAGGTAAATTAGTTAAAAATATACTAAATCAAAAACACTCAGCAGGAGATTATAGTATTAATATTGAAACAGCTAATTTAAGCGAAGGCGTATATTTCGTAATGTTAAGCTGCGATGGGATTTCAACTTCAGACAGATTAGTAATTATGCATTAGTATAATATACGAATTGCGGTATAAATAGCACCATTATTTGAGTTCGGAAACTCAAAACTCCACTCGGGCGGCATGATATACTATTTCGTCTCCGATTCATGAGATTCTTCGCCCGAAGCGGTTCGCCAAGGCGAATCGTTGACCTGATGCGAGAATATGTCTCCGATTCATGAGATTCTTCGTCTCGTCTTTTAAGAATTTGCACATATAATAATTATCCTCTTGACGATTCGCCGCGGCGAACAGAATGACGGTCATCTGCCGCGGCGAAGCACCGACCACATACTATCCCGCGATCTCATCCAACAAATCCGCCATTTGCTGCGTAATCTTATCAGCATGATATTGTTCTATATTTTCAAATTTGAATTGATGTGAATCATTTATATAATCATCAAACATATATTTAATTGCAGCGTAGGCCTCATCCACATTGTTAAATTCTGCAGTAAGTCCAGCTTTACATTCTGCTACAATATTTGGCACATCGGCAGTATGCGGACCTATTACCAATACAGGACGTTTACAAGCCAAATATTCAAATATTTTTGCAGGAATACGTCCATTTACATTATCGGCTCTGTTCAAGGTTAGTAGTAATATATCAGAATTTCCCATACGTTGTAAAGCATCTTTACGGTTGAGAAATCCGAGATTGTTTAAATTATTTTTAAGTCCATTTTTTTCAATTGCATTTACGATAGATATATCAATACTTCCAGCCAATTGTATTTCTAATTTCTTAGCGAATTCAGGGTTTTCTGCAGCAAATTTTCCCATGGCTTCCCATAATTCTGTCGGGTTACGATCGCTACCAAAAGTACCAAAATGACTCAATATAAATTTATCAGATTTATGATAGGGTTTCAAATCACTAAAATCTTGTGGATCGAAACCCCAAGGTATATATTCTACTTTTCGTTGGGCTAGCTCACCCATATCTTGGGTCCACGAGCGACTCACAATTACCAACTTGTCGGCATGTTTCATTACCTCTGCTTCTTGCCTGTGGTGCAGGTCTTCTGCACGTTTGCCCAATTTGAATTTGTGAAAATAATCTACTTGTGTCCAAGGGTCTTGAAAATCCGCAATCCAGGGAATACCAAAATGTTTTTTCAAGGCCAATGCAATTAAGTGTGTAGAATGTGGTGGTCCATGCGAAATAATCGCATCAATTTTATTTTCTATTATATATTTTTTTAAATATTTAATAGATGGTTTTATCCAAAATTTACGGGCATCAGGCACAAAGAAATTACCTCTTACCCAAATTCCGAGTTGCTTTGTCCATGGCTCTTTGCCATCGCTCACTGCAAAAACATCTTTCACTACTTCTTTGCGTTTGTTGCCAGTAATCATATTAAAAAACGCATAGGGCTCAAATATATTTTTCTTGATAATTGTTATATCTTTTGGCAGCTTATGGTCCGCTTTCTCATCAAATAATGGATACGCTGCATTCTCTGGAGCATAGATAACAGGTTCCCAATTGCATTGCTTAAAGTATTTGGCAAACTTCAAACTCCGCAGTGGGCCTATGCCTCCACAAGGTTCCCAATAATAAGTAATATATAATACTTTCTTCACTTGTTAAAAAATAATTTGCGGTACCAATGATATAATTTTGTTTCATTCATTTTACTCAATAGCCAAACTTTGGTCCATAAGAATGGATGGCGTATCATTCTCAATATATATATATAAGTAGGAAAATAAAATTTAGCTATTTGATTATTTTCTATCATATTTCTAAAACGCTGCTTATGGCTCATGCCAACGGTTTCATAAGATGCCACAGTTTGTGGAATATATAATGAATGGTCACAACTTTTAAAATAGTTGACAAACCATTCTTGGTCGGCGAGAATTTTATATTCCAATCTATATAATCCCAATTTGTTAAATAATTCTTTTTTGATAAATGCTGCTTGGTGACAAAGTGCGATCGAGAAATAATAATCTGTAAAACTTACTTTTCTACCCTGCACAAAATCCACACCGCTGGGATGGTTCTTAAAAAACACATCTCCATAAATCATATCATATTTCTCTTGTTGGATATAACTGTCAATATCCGAAAGTATATTTTCGTTGAACAAACAATCGCCAGCATTTAAAAAATAGACAAACTCACCTTCGGCTCTTTCAATACCTTTATTCATTGCATCATAAATTCCTTGGTCTTTTTCAGAAATAAATTTTACATGGGGAAATTTCTTCACCACATCCATTGTCGCATCTTTGGAACCCCCATCAATTACCCAATGCTCAAATCCTTTGAAAGATTGGTCAGCAGCACTCTGCAGTGTTTCGACCAGTATCTTTTCAGCATTGTAGGTTACGGTGATAAGCGTGATGGATGGGTTCATATATGAGCGTACAAAAATCTATGAAAAAAGGTAGAATTTATCCAAATCAAGAGATAGAAAAAAACTTATAGTATAACTAATTCATTTTCTATCTCTTATATTTGATTCCGAATGCTTTCGTTCCGAAAGCATTTGATCTTTTTTAAATAATTATCCTCATTCGTTGCGGTGAACGTGTTTCGGCGAAAATAAAATTTCTTTTTAGGTGATTATCATAGAAATTTGCCGAACTGATGGATAAAACAAATATTGCAATAATTGGCAGCGGAAGCTACAGTACTGGCATCGTGAAAATACTGTCGGATAACAAGCAGGCGGGCATTGGCGATATTGGCAACCTGCATTGGTACGTCCGCAGGCCGCAGGTATTGGAGCATATCAGCAAGTTTAAACACAACCCCAATTATCTAAGTTCGGTCGAGCTACACACTGACAGCCTGATACTTGATAGCGACTTAAAAGCCTGCATCGCACCATCCGATTGGGTGCTTATTGGCGTTCCTTCGGCTTTTGTAAACACCGCTTTACAGAATTTAAAGCCTGCCGACTTTGTTGGAAAAAAAATAATTACCGTGGTGAAAGGCTTGGTTCCCGAAACAAATGAAATTATTGCCGATTATTTATTTACGAAGTTTCTGGTTCCTTACGAAAATATATGTATGATAACTGGGCCAAGTCATGCCGAGGAGATTGCTTTGGAGAAACTCACGTACCTCACTTTTGCTTCTTCGCCCATCGATTTGGCAAAGACCATGAGCCAAACATTTTCCAATCATTATATAAATACAACCATTACTAACGACTTAAAAGGTGCGGAATATGCAGCAGTGCTAAAAAATGTTTTTGCATTGGCTGCGGGTATATATCATGGCTTGGGATATGGTGATAATTTCCATGCGTTTTTTATTACCAATGCCTTAAAAGAAATGAAAAAATTTGTATCAAAAGTTTCGCCTATCGAGCGTGATATAGAAGATGCGGCATATCTGGGAGATTTATTGGCCACGGGTTATAGCAGTTTTAGTCGTAATAGAATGTTTGGAAACTTGATTGGAAAAGGATATACAGTTACTGCGGCAAAGGCTGAAATGAATATGATAGCCGAAGGATATTATGCCACAGGTTGTATGTTCGAAATAAACAAAATACATCAGGTAGATTTACCTATTTTGGATGCCGTTTATGAGGTATTATATATGCACGGTGATACAGCAGACGTAATGAAAAAACTTACCGAACGCCTATACTGATGCAAGTCGAACTCAAGCAGAAATATTCAGGACATAAGCAAAATATATATGCTTTGGAAACGCGTGGCCAACACTTTTATACAGGTGGTGGCGATGGCTATGTGGTAGCATGGGATATGGAAAAAGGCGATATGGGTGAAGTGATTGCACAAACCAATGCACCTATATATTGCATCACGATATTTGCTGAAAAGGAATTGATGTTTATTGGCACTGCCCATGGCAATATGCATGTAATTGACCTTAAAGAAAACAAAGAAATTAATTTCATTGTGCTCGAGAATAAAGGTATTTTCAGTATCAAAATTGTGGGTGAGAAATTATATATAACAGGCGGTGATGGTATATTATATATATTGGCATTAGCCGATTATCATATTATACAAAAAATTCAGGTATCGAGTAAAAGTTTGAGAGGTATAGATATTTGGAATGAGCTACTGGCATTGGGCACTGGTGAAGGACAGGTTAGAATTTTGGATATGAATACCGGAAAAATGGTAAGTGAATTCACTGAACAAATTCAAACAGTTTTTGCGGTGAAGTTTTCGTCTGATGGTAATTATATATATAGTGGTGGTCGCGATGCACTGTTGGTTAGTTATGATAGGATGGAACAGAAACTCATTTCAAAAATCCCTGCACATACTTTACATATACATTCCATAGAATTATCTCCCGATGAAAAACTTTTAGCTACTTCCTCTATGGACAAAAGTATTAAAATATGGGATAGAAATAGTATGGAGCTATTGAAAGTAATTGATGCCCCTAAATATGGATTACACCTGTCGTCGGTGAATAAAATAATATGGGTCAATCAACAACAAATTTTGAGTGTGAGCGATGATAAAACTGCAGCATTATGGCAAATAGAAAATTAGTTTTTATATTTTTGATGTTCTTTTTGTCAGCCAAACTATATGGTCAGGATACAAGGAAGATGGCTATGGTGAATGATAAACTACAAAAAGAAAAGCTCGCTAAAGTCAAATACGCATCTGCCAAAAAAAATAAAAATCCTGTACAACTTGTTTTTTCAGGATTGTTTTTATCCTACAAGTATTTAATTTCAACGCAGGATGGGAATAAGTGTAATTTCTATCCAACCTGCTCAGAATATGGAATGATGAGCGTGAAAAAACATTTCTTTGTGCTTGGGTTGTTGGATACTTTTGACAGGCTTACACGCTGCAATGGCAACCACGATGCCTATGAATATGATGAAGAAAATGATTGCTATATAGATTTACCTTGAGAATTATATATATACTTTCTTTCTTTTTTTGTGTGAATATCATTTCTGCACAAAATATATTTGATGAAACTAATTCACGCAGGTATGCCGACCATTTGCAACAGGTATATGATTATAAAAAAGCAACCGCAGAATACCTAACTTGTTTAAAAACCAAACCCCAGAATGATACCTTAAAAGAATTAATTGCTGCCAATTATCTGCGTTTGAAAAAATATAGACAAGGTATAAGCTTGTGCAAAACAATTACACCGCAATATTTTTCAAAGAATACCAGTTTGCTTTTTTTGAACCATTGCCGTTATGCAAGCCAATACCAGCAGGCCGATTCGTTTATGAGAAACAAATATGCAAAGAACGATTCTTTACTATTAGTATGGGGAATGGAATATAAATGTAATGAACTGGATTATTCCCATTATTATAAATGGTTAAAGAAGAACGAACAGGTATATAGTAATTTATCGGCCACCGAAAATTATTATGAATCTTTAATGAAGACACGCCCTAAAAGTCCCTTAAAAGCGGCATTGATGTCAACGATTATTCCAGGTTGGGGGAAAATATATACGAAACAAAAGCATGATGGTATTGTGGCATTTATAACAGTAGGCACTTTGGCATTTCAAGCATATCGAGGATTTCACTTACAAGGGGTGAAAAGTGCTTATGGGTGGATATATGGTGCTGTAGGTGCTGGCATGTACTTGGGAAATATATATGGTTCATGGAAATCGGCCAAGAAATATAATTCGGGCCAAAAAATATATTATAAGAAAAAAGTTGAAATGCTTTCTTTTAATCTGCTTTAGTTGTTTTGCTATTATGGCAAAAGGACAAACTGCTGAGGAAACTTATGCTGCAGGGTGGGAGTATGTATTAAAACAACAAACAGATACTGGTCTTTCTTTAATTGACCGTGCCGTATTTTTCAAACCCGATTTATTGTCAAACAAAGATTGTTTTGTATTGGGTGATACTTTGTTTTTTCAATCTAAATTTGAATTGGCAGATATATATTATACCAAGGGATATGAACTGTCGTATATCGATAGTATAAACGACGAGATGCTAATAAAGATGGCAGGTTCAGCCTATTTTATTCATAAATATGAGACCTCAATGAAGTATCTAAAAAAATCCAAAAACAAAACATCATACAATTATAACTATTATATGTTTGTGGATTTATGGTCTCTCAAAGTTTATGATTCCTCTTTATATTATTTAAAAACACTCCTGCCCGATTCAGTATATTATCATACTTTAGAAAAGAAAGTACATCATATTGATAAAATATCTCCACAAAAAGCACTCATTATGAGTTTGTTTATACCCGGCCTGGGCCAAGCCTATGGACATGATATCAAAAATGCTCTAAACTCATTAGCAATAAATTCTCTATTTGTATATGCAATGGTGCGTACTGTAAAACGTTACTCTTGGCTCGAAATGGTAATGGGTGTATTGCCTTGGTGGGTGCGGTATTACCGAGGAGGGGCAGTGCATGCAAAAGATATTACCTATAAATACAAAAATGAAAAAGCAAGGAAGTTGTTGTTGGAAGTGAATGGGTATTTGTTGAAGGGGGTATGAGGTTAAAAAGTATAAATTGAATTGTGGGAAATAAAAAGATAAATTGTGGAAGATTTATACGTTTATATTGAAGATATTTGCCATTATAGATTAAAACTAAGTTATTTATATATGACTTAAAATTAAAACACTATGGCACTGAGCTGGAATGAAATAAAAGAAAGGGCATTATGTTTCTCCAAAGAATGGGCTGACACAAGCATTGAGGAAGCAGATGCGAAACCATTTTTGATTGAGTTTTTTAATGTGTTTGGAATTAGTAGTAAACGTGTTTCGACCTTTGAACACCGAGTAAAAAAACTTGATGATAAAGATGGCTATATAGACTTGCTATGGAAGGGAACTATATTAATAGAAATGAAAAGCGGGGGTAAAAACCTTGACAAAGCATATAAGAAAGCAAAAGATTATTTACACGGACTTAAACAATACGAACTACCAAAATACATTCTTACTTCTGACTTCGAAAAATTTAGACTATACGACCTTGAAGAAGGTAAAATAATAGAATTTAAACTAAAGGAATTAGTAAATAATGTTCAGCACTTTGGATATATAATAGGCTATCAAAAAAAGGTATATAAAGAACAAGATCCCGCAAATATAAGAGCGGCGGAATTGATGGGTAGGTTTCATGATAGGCTAGAAGAAATAGGATATACTGGACACCCACTGGAAGTATACTTGGTTCGCATACTTTTTTGCTTATTTGCAGAAGATACTACTATATTTAATAAGCAACAATTTCAAGAATATATAGAACAAAGAACAAGTGAGGATGGAAGTGACCTTGCTTCTAGAATGCAGGAATTGTTTCAAGTACTAAACACCCCATCAGAAAAGAGATTTAAAAACCAAGATGAACAACTTGCAGACTTTCCTTATGTGAACGGAAAGTTGTTTGAAGAAAATTTATCAACTGCAAGTTTTGATAGCAAAATGAGACAATCATTATTAGATTGTTGCTATTTGGATTGGAGTAAAATATCGCCCTCTATTTTTGGCTCGATGTTCCAGAGTGTGATGAACCCTAAGGAAAGAAGAAACCTTGGAGCACACTATACTAGTGAAACAAATATATTAAAACTGATTAAACCGCTATTTTTAGATGAACTGTGGGAGGAGTTTGAAAATATAAAAGGTAATAAAAACAAACTGTCTGAATTTCATAAAAAGTTAAGCATACTCAAATTTCTTGACCCTGCTTGTGGCTGCGGAAACTTCTTAGTGATCACATACAGAGAATTGCGGTTGCTTGAACTAGAAATTTTGAGGCAACAATACAGAAGCCAAATGGCAACAAGTATTGAAAGTATTATTTGGCTTGATGTAGATATGATGCATGGAATAGAGTATGAAGAATTCCCTGCAAGAATTGCGGAGGTTGCAATGTGGCTTATAGACCACCAAATGAACATGCAAATAAGCAATGAATTTGGACAATACTTTGTTCGGTTGCCATTGAAGAAAGCCGCAAAGATTGTTAACGAAAATGCATTGCAAATGGAATGGCGAGATTTGTTAGAAAAGCAAACCATAACATTTGAGACGGATAACACAACCTTAATAATAAATGAACCATCTGCAAATTATCAAAGTAAATGTTAGAACAAAGAACCTAACAATTATTGATGAGAGAAAGTTTAAAACAGAGAAAATTATTTTTAAAAATACATTTGACTATATTATAGGAAACCCCCCTTTTATTGGAAGTGCATATCAAAACGAAGCACAAAAAAGAGACATGGATTTAATTTTTTCTGGTCTCAAAAGTTATGGGATGTTAGATTATGTTGCTGCTTGGTATAAAAAAGCTGCCCAATTAATAATGAATACTAAAACCAAGGTTGCATTTGTATCAACCAATTCTATAACACAAGGCGAACAACCTGGTATTTTATGGACAATTCTGTACAATTTATATAAAGTAAAAATTCATTTTGCCCATCGCACTTTTAGTTGGAGAAATGAAGCAAAGGGGAATGCGGCGGTACATGTGGTTATTATTGGCTTTGCAAATTATGATGTCGCAAACAAAACTATTTATGAGTATGAACGCATAAAAGGTGAACCGCAAGCTATAAAAGTAAAAAATATCAATCCTTATTTAGTTGAAGGGAAAGACATTGTTTTATTGTCACTCGCACAACCAATATGTCATGTTCCCAAAATGCAATCTGGAAGTGCGGCAAGAGATGGAGGGTTTTTGATTTTAAAAGATGATGAGAAAAAAGAGCTTGTAAGCCAGAACCAATCAATAGAAAAATATCTAAGTCGCTTTATTAGTGGTGATGATATTATTAACAATATAGTTAGATGGTGCATCTGGTTAAAAAATGCAACCCCATCAAATATAAGGAGTACAAAAGAGTTTCAAGAAAGATTTAAAAAGGTTAAAGAATTCAGAGAAAAAAGCACAAGAGGTGGAACAAAAAAGATGGCAGAGCTACCATTTTTATTTGCTGAGGAAAGACAGCCAGAAAGTGATTTTCTTGTTATCCCAAAAGTTTCATCAGAAAATCGAAGATATATACCGATAGCGTATTTAACCAAAGATTATATTGTTTCAGATAAGACGTTTGTTGTTCCCAATACTACCTTGTTTCATTTTGGTATTCTAACCTCTACAATGCACATGGCATGGATGAGAGCTACATGTGGGAGATTAGAAAGTAGATATAGCTATTCAAACACTATTGTATACAACAATTTTCCTTGGCCTTTTTACCCAGGCGACAGGCAAGTAAAAGTGATTGAGAAAGCAGCACAAAAAGTATTGGATGCAAGATTAGAATTTCCTAAAAGTTCTCTTGCTGATTTATATGACCCTTTAACAATGCCGCTAGCATTGGTAAAAGCCCATAATGAACTGGACAAAGCGGTAGACTTAGCTTACAGACCGCAACCGTTTACAAGCGAAGCAAACAGAATAGTCTTCCTATTTGAACTGTACGAAAAATATACGGCAGATTTATTTACTAAAGTGAAAGTAAAGAAGAATACCATTACCTATTACGTTTTAGTCCAAAATGTTCATAACTTTTTTTAAATTATATTGGACTAAAATATAATAGGCTATCTTTGTAAAAAAAAAGACATGTCATCACCTAAACTATTTACTATAAAGGAAAGCGAAAATGAGATTAAAAATTTGATAAAGTCCAGCACGCCTATAATAAGCAAGCGGTTTCGAGCTTTGCTTATTTTTAAACGATATGAGAAGACTGGCATATCAAAGCGGGAGGTTGCTGATGAGATTGGTGTCAATCATAATAGTATTCAAACATGGCGATCTGCTTATATATCCGGAGGAGTTGAACAACTAAAACTACATTCCAATACTGGGTACAAGCCAAGTCTAATTATTGGCAATCAAGCACAGGCTTTAGAAAAAAAATTACACGATCCAAGTAACGGCATTGTTGGATTTGTTGAACTATTAGATTGGTTTAACAAGGCATTTGATACTGATATAAATTATAAGACATTTCATGGATTTGTTGTAAGAAAATTTAAAGCTAAAATAAAAGTAGCAAGAAAAGTTCATGTAAAAAAAGACATAGAAGCTGTTGAGGCCTTTAAAAAAACTTCGATCAGATCTGCAAAAAAATTATCGCAGAAAACAAAAAAGAAAATCAAACAGTAAATTTGTATTGCCAAGATGAGAGCCGTTTTGGGTTGTTTACAAGAAATGGAAGAGGCTTAACAGCAAAGGGTGTTAAGCCTGTTTCTAATTTTCAGCAGGTCTTTAAATCGCTGTATTTATTTGGTGCATTCTCTCCCATAACAGGTGAACATTTTGAATTGGAAATGCCATATTGTAATACTGAAACCTTTCAAGTATTTTTAGAAAAATTCTCTGAATTAAATCCCACTGAATTAAAAATTATACTGCTTGATAATGGAGCCTTCCATAAAGCGGAACGATTAGTTATACCCGAAAACATTATTTTACTCTTTATCCCCCCATACTCCCCTGAACTAAATCCATCAGAAAAAATATGGTGGAAGATGAAAAGAGCTTTTACAGGAAAACTTCATAAAACACTTGATAATGTTAGCGAGTTCATTACTAATGAGGTTAATATTTTAACCAAAAGCGAAATTAAAAGTATTTGTGGTTTTGAGTATCTTTTTTCTTGCGATT
>JAWXAU010000092.1 GCA_034439655.1 Bacteroidota bacterium
CGCATTGCAGGAAATATTATCAACCCCGAAATTATTGGTAGTTTGGAAATAGCTGTTAAGGAATTGGGAGCAAAATTAATTGTGGTAAAAGGACATTCTAAATGCGGTGCAATTGCTCTTTCATTAGCCAATGTGATGGATGAAAATATATATAATATAACTTCAAAAATTCAAAAAGTAGCTAGGGAAGCCGGTTGCTATCCTAAAACAGAAAATGCCAATGAAAACCAAGTAATGGAAAAAGTAACCAAACTCAATGCTCAAAATTCAGTAAAAGAAATATTAGACCAAAGCCCCTATTTAAAATCAAGAATTGCCAAAAAAGAAATTGGTATTGTAAGTGCCTATCATAACATAGCGACAGGAAAAGTTTATTTTGAAGATCTTATATAGTGCTTGTCCGAGTTTCCGCTCAACCACTATATAAGCAATTCCCAATTTGAAAACAGTTAGCGTTACTATTCTGTATGATTCTATTCTGCATTTACCCAAATTAAAAACTGATTTCAACACCAGTAACAAACATTACTCCCACCCGCATTGTTAAGCATATCATATTAAAACTGATATCTATCATGGAGAGATTTGATTACTATCACCTATTAAATTTCTCGATTTTATCAATTTTGTAAAATAAAATAATACCACATGGAAAATTTACTATTCCCTACCGATTTCAGCAAGGCCGCTGCACATGCTATGGACTTTGCTATTTATTTAGCCCAAGCAAACGATTCAGCACTTACCATATTGCACGTATATGGTTCGCCTTATGTAGACCCCTATATGTCGCCCGAAACTATAGGTGCCATATTGCGTGAGTCGCACAGCCAAAGTGAAACTGACCTTAAAAATTTAAAAGAGGAACTGGCGGTAAAACATCCATGGTTGAAAGTAAGCACCCGAGTAGAACATGGGTTTGTGGTAGAAGCTACCTTGCAAGTGGCCGAAGAAATTAATTGTGACTATATAATAATGGGTACCAAAGGTGCATCGGGAATACTTGATAAAATAATTGGATCCAACACCTTCGGTGTGATTGAAAAATCCAAATGCCCCGTGTGGTCAATTCCTATAACAGCACATATAAAAGAATTTAAAACCGTAATGTATGCTACCGATTATAGTGGCGATGAAGTGGCTTCAATCCAACAAATTCTGAACTTCTCCAAATTAGTGGGTGCAGAAACAAAAGTGATACATTTCCATGAATTATTCGAACCCAATATCTCTGATGCCGATAAGGTAGCAAAAACCAATTTGCAAGGCCGCTTTAAAGGTGAAAATATATCTTTTATTAACTTAACACGACTCGACACCAATGAAGGAATCGAGCAGTATATCGAAAACCAAAACCCCAATGTATTAGCTTTAGCCATGCACCGACGAGGATTTTGGAGTAATCTATTCCACAGCAGTACAACCAGGCATTTTGCTCTTACTTCTAAAATTCCGGTATTGGCTATTCACAAATAGTATAATAGTTAGACCAAACAACTTTTTTGAAAGTACAGCGTGCGAAATTTTAAATTTTGGTAAGCCGTATTATATGTTCCGTTTTTGTATTACAAATTATACCAATTCTTAAACTAAAATAGTTCTCCGCCTGTGGCGGCTTTAGTTTGTAGAATGGTAATGCCGAACTACATCCCGAAAGCCCCGCTTAATCCCGATAATTATCGGGATGCGGGGGAATTAGTCCCTTTCTTTTTAGACTATTATATATTGAATGTCGGTATTACCTATAATACAATTTTAGTTCGTTTTAATATTTGAATAATAAGCAAGGAGAGCAAACTAAATCCTAACATAATTGCAAAATCTATCATGCTTGGGTTATATAATGATAGTGCCGTAGCCACGGGATCTATAGCATAAGCACCGATAGTAAGCACAAGGCAAACAATTGTTGCATACCATACATATTTATTTCTAAAAACATCCGACTTATAAAATGCTTTAGCATTGTCGGTCGTCATATTAAAAACATTCCACAACTGGGAAAGTATAAGTGTAATAAATAAAACATTATTACATAGTTCAAGATCTAATTTTTCGTCACTGTGGATAGTTAAATGTGTTATGGACACCGCACCTAAACAACAGGCCGCCATCACAACGGAATAAACAATGATAGAAATCCAACGCTTTTTGTCAATAATTTGCTCGTTTGAATTGTGTGGCGGCTGTTTCATAATTGAGTTACTACCCCCAGTAACCCCCAAAGCTAGTGCAGGAAGAACATCGGTCACAAGATTGATATACAATATCTGCAAAGGAAAAAGACCATAATGCAAGTTCATGATAGTAGTAAAAGAAATAATTAACAACTCACTGAGATTACACGAGAGTAAATAAATAACAAACTTTCTTATATTCTCAAAAATCACACGCCCCTGTTTAATTGCCAAAACAATTGAAGAAAAAGAATCGTTCTTAAGAACCATATCAGCTACCTCCTGTGCTACTTGCGTTCCACGGTTTCCCATTGCAATTCCTATATCGGCCTTTTTTATTGCTGGAGCATCATTCACCCCGTCGCCAGTCATTCCCACCACGTCCTTATTTTGCTGTAACACACTCACCAAATCTAATTTTTGTTTTGGGCTAACACGGGCAAATATTCTTGAGTTTAACCATCGTTTTTTTTCTTTTGCAGATAATTTTTCAAATTCACCCATATCCTTTCCGTTTACTACTTCCTCGTCTTTATCAGCATCAATAATTCCAAGTTTTAAGGCTATATTTTTAGCTGTGGCGGGATGATCTCCCGTAATCATCACCACTTTTATTCCTGCCGATTTACATTCCTGAATAGCAACGAATACTTCTTTACGAGGAGGGTCTAGCATTCCTATCAATCCTGCGAAGATGAGGTTTTCTGCTAGTTTATCGGGAGTTCCATTTGTTTCTTTATAGGCTACCGCAATAATTCTTAATCCTTCACCTGCAAATTTTTCTGCTTCATTCGACCAATGTTTTGTCGTAGCTTCATCCATCGAAACAACTTCACCATTCTTTAGTAAATGCGTACAGTGTTTTAATAATTCTTCAACAGCTCCTTTTGCAGCCACAAAATTATTTTTTTCTGCTTTATGCAGCGTTGCCATAATTTTTGTCTCGGAAGAAAATGGCTCTTCTTTTAATTTTGGATATTTCTTTCTTAAAGGTTCAATATCTGTTCCTTCTCCATAAGCAAATTTTAGAAGTCCTACTTCTAGCGGATCACCGACTTCTTTTGCTTTTTTGCCAGTGAAAATAAGTTCGGCAGTATTACATAAAACAGAAATCGTTTTAACCCATTCAAAACTTTTATTTTGAGACGAGCTTTTCCTATCTGTTAAATTAATTTTTATTTCTGTTTTTTCGTCGGCTGTAATAATAGTATTTACTTCTATTTTATTCTGTGTAAGTGTACCTGTTTTATCGGTACATATAACATTGGTTCCACCAAGCGTTTCAACAGCAGAAAGTTTTTTTACGATTACGTGGTGTTTTGCCATTTTCAACATTCCTTGTGCCAATGCCAATGTTGTAACAATGGGCAAACCTTCGGGAATAGCAGCCACAGCAAGAGCAATAGTGGTTTGAATTAATGCTACAATATTATCTCCTTTAAGCACTCCTATCAAAAAAATGATACAAATTAAGACTACTGTTAACCACAATATTTTTTTGCTAAATTGTGAAATCTTTTTTTCCAAAGGAGTTATCCCTTGGTCTGCCGATTGAACCATCGCAGCTATTTTTCCAAGCTCAGTTTCCATACCTGTTCCCGTCACAATTCCTCTAACATTTCCCTTGGTAACAGAGGTTCCTTTATAAAGCATATTCACCCTTTCGGCTAGTGTAACATCTTTTGTTAAAATTTTATCCTCCTTATCCACTGCTACCGATTCTCCAGTAAGTGCGGACTCATCAACCTGTAGCTGCGACAGATTAAATATTCGGGCATCAGCAAGTATAATATCTCCAGCTTCTGCATATAAGATATCTCCTGGCACAATATCATCAGAAGCGATTTCCAAAAGTTGACCATTCCGCATAACTTTCGCATTTACTATGGTAAGCCGCTTAAGGGCTTCCATGGAACGCTCGGCATGATATTCCATAATGAAGCCGATAATAGCATTTATAATAATTACTAATAGAATTGCAAAACCGTCTAGCCATTCATTAAAGTAAAAAGATAGTGCGGCGGCAACAAATAATATTATTACAAAAGCTCCCTTGAACTGACTTAAAAAAATAATAATGGGGCTTTTGGATTTTTTTTCTGTAATACTATTTTTTCCAAAGTCCAAGAGTCTTTTGGTTGCTTCTTTAGCTTCTAACCCTTTGGTGATACTGGTAAAAAGTTCATCAGAAACTTTTTGGCTTTCGTGCGTATATGCGTCCTTAAAAGGATAATTTTTAAATTTCATACTGATACATTTAATTTATAATGTGCGGCAAATAGCTTGTTTTTTTTATGCTATATCAAAGGCAATTATATACAATTTAGAATCAACTTCATTTACGACAACATTAAATATTTCTTGATAGTAGAAAGAAACATGAGCTCTTGCCGCTTTTATTGCCGTAGTTGTAGTATTCATATATTATAGTCTTTTACCTTAATATAAAAAAAACTAAGCTGATAATTCATTGGCTAAATCGAGTATATGTTCATTGATTTTGTGAATCCCTGATGAAGCCTTCTCAAAGGTGGTATACGTTATTCTCTGGTTTTTCAGTCCCACCATCATGTTTTTTTTACCTGCTATCAATATTTTTACGGCCTTATTTCCCAATCGACTTGCCAATAACCTATCGAAACAACTCGGATTTCCTCCCCGCTGAAGATGGCCCAGGATACTTATTCGTATATCATAATGATTAAACTTTGCTTTTACATTATTCGCAATCTCCATTACCCCACCTTCCACAGCTCCTTCGGCCACAACCACTATCATGGAGGACTTTTTCCTTTTCCAGCCTTTTTCTAATTTGTCGATTAAATCGCTCACATTAGTTTTGCACTCAGGTATCAAAATAGCTTCAGCCCCAGCAGATATTCCACAATGCAATGCCACAAAGCCAAGGTCTCTTCCCATCACTTCCACAAAAAATAAACGGTGATGTGAATTGGCCGTATCTCTTATTTTGTCAATTGCCTCAAGTGCTGTATTCGTAGCTGTATCAAAACCGATTGCATAGTCAGTTCCAAAAATATCATTATCAATTGTTTTGGGTACCCCGATAAACGGAATATTAAATTCGCTTGTAAATATATGGGCACCAGCAAGCGACCCATTTCCACCTATTATAATTACTCCATCAACTTTTGCCTTTATTAATTGTTGGAAAGCAACTGTCCTCCATTCTTTTTTTTTGAATCTTTCGCTCCTTGAGGTCTTTATAATAGTTCCACCTCTTTGAATAATATCGCTAACTGCAGCAGCATCCATTCCTTTAAAATCTCCTTCTATCATTCCTTCATAGCCCCCATTTATTGCCAATACTTTCAACCCACTGTTAATGGCGGTTCTAACAACGGCACGTATAGCAGCATTCATTCCAGGAGCGTCTCCGCCAGATGTCATCACTGCTAATATTTTAATAGAAGTATTCATTTATATTTTCATACAGTTTGCACACCAATCACCTAGGTTTAATTCAAACCTATACCAAAAAGAAGATTATGTATAGACTAGGGAATTTTCGATTCGCGTTTATTATATAATACTGAATCATTTAAAGAATAGCATCGCCTAGATAGTTTCCAATATTCTTGTATGCAAAAGTGTGAGGGAACTAACCTAATATGTTACACATTGATAATTTTAAATTACATATTTCACACATCGTAAATAATATTCGGTAAATAGTGGTACTGCTTCATGTGGCCTGCAAAACTGCAGCAAGTAGCTTTCGCAAACCCGCAAATAATACTCATGAAATTGATAGATGCACTTGGCATAATTAGCGTTGAATCCTTTGTTCCCGTTCTGGGATCTATCATGTCACTAAATGTGAGCCGTGAGAAATCAATACTTTTATTTACAAATTATACGCCCGTCCCTAGTCTAATTCCCCATTTTTCTTTTTGATAGTGCCAAGAATATTTTCCTGTCACACAATTGGTAGTTAACCTACCAGAGCCTACCACATCGTTAAAAAGATTGAGCCCGTATGCATGCACACCTTTACTATATTCACCGTAAGCATTTATAGTTTGATAATTAGGCACATCAATATATCCAATGCCTGCAGTCCAAGCAGGATTCTAGCCTATTAATGCGGGATTGAGCGTGCTTGCATGGCAATTGGTTAAACCCATTAAAGCGTCTTGTGCCCTAGAAGCAAAACTTGTTGAGCAAAATAGCAGTAAGCAAACATATTTGTTAATGAACAATATTTTCATATCGGGCAAATATAATAGATTTAGCATTACCAAATCTACAATTCCGTAACACAGCAAATAGCAAAGCTATACTATATTTGCAACCATGCGAATATTTGCAATAGCCCTTTGTTGTTTTCTGTATACTTGTACAAATGCCCAAACATTTAAGAACCTGAACACCTCGGCAGGTAGGCTGGGCGTGAATTTTACAAATACAGGTACCGTGGGCAGACCCGATGTGGTTGCCAATAGCAAACTGGGCCCAAGCATGGAGTATCCCATTGGCAGCGGCATTGAGCATTTGTTTGAAGGTGGGTTGTGGTTGGGTTGCATGGTGAATGGCCAAGTGCAGTTGTCATCCTCGGCCATTGAGTCGGCAAGAGGTTACAGCACAGGTGCTACAGGATATGAGTTTACGCCCAATGGTTTGTTTGGCGAGCGTTCTACTTTGCCCTCAAGCTCAAATTACAGATCAGACGCGGTTTCGCACCAAGACTTTGTAATAAACTTTACCGATAAAAACACGATAGTGCCTGGCACCAGTCAACCTATAAATGGGCATACCCAACCCTTATATGCCGATGTGAATTTGCAAACCTATTGTTGGAATTATTCCTTCACCGATTATTTTGTGATACTCGATTATACCATCACCAATAATAGCACCCATAACTGGGACAGTATATGGATAGGATATTATAGTGATATGCTGGTGCGAAATGTAAATGTGACTCAAGAAACAGGTACAGCTTTCTTTAATAAGGGTCGTAACGGATGGGACAGCATCTATAAATCTATTTATACCTACGAACAAAAGGGCGATGATATAGACTATACCCGCAGCTATGGTAGTGTAATGTTTCTGGGTAGCGATTGGCGAAATATGTATTTCCATCCGAGCAATGCGGCTGTATTTACAAGTGCGGGATTGCCTGCTCCACAAGTTCTTCCAAATTTTTGGAACTATGGTGGTACCAATCCACCCTTTGCCAAACCCAATGACGATATTGAAAGATATTATAAACTACAAACAGGTTTAAGTGCAGCCGATATATACGGTGCCACAGGCCCCGTAAACTTTACCAATAACTGGATACAATTACTCTCAGCAGGGCCTTATGTGCAATTAAAACAGGGCGAGACTATCCGTTTTGCCCTTGCCCTTGTATGTGCCAAACAACTGGGTGCATTGGTGAACA
The DNA here is from genome assembly GCA_034439655.1 of Bacteroidota bacterium. Taxonomy (NCBI): domain Bacteria; kingdom Pseudomonadati; phylum Bacteroidota; species Bacteroidota bacterium. Next base: position 7,588 of record JAWXAU010000092.1, read on the forward strand.
ACGAAGCAGTAGATGATGCCGATGCACGCAAAGAATTGGTGGAGCATTGGGGTTGGGCCAAACGAACCTATAGCGGCGAAGACTTAAATGAAAACGGGAAGTTAGATGCGGCCGAAGATATTAATGGAAACAACAAACTAGATAGATATATATTGCCCGAACCTCCAGCTACGCCTACAGTAAAAATTGTTCCTTCAAATAATAAAGTAGATATATATTGGGATGATGCGGCAGAAAAATCAATAGATCCATTAAGCAAGAAGCAAGACTTTGAAGGTTACAGAATATACCGTACCAATGCAGGCGACGATTTAAAACTCAATTTGCTCGATGTCAAAAAACTGATACAACAATGGGATAAGCCTAGTAATAATGTGGGCAATAATAATGGTTTTGCAGCGGTGAAGATGGCTGCCCCCGTGAAGTTTGAAGGAGATACAACAACCTATACTTATCATATCACTATAGATAATTTGCTGAACGGCTGGCAATATCTTTTTATTATAACTTCTTTCGATGCGGGCGATGATGCTATAGGTTTGCAGTCGCTTGAATCGTCATTAGCTGCAAACGATTTTAGGGTGTTTACGGGCACAGCCCCTGTTGATGGAAGTATAACGATAGATAGTTTGCAACCGGGTGTATATCCCAATCCTTATAAAACAAATGCGGCATGGGATGGCACGGGTTCGCGTAGCAAAAAAATATATTTCTACAACCTACCTGCACACAGCGAAATTGTTATATATACAACAGCCGGTGATGTGGTACGAACGCTGAAACACGATGCTGCTACTTATACTGGCAGCGATATAAAATGGTATGCCGACTTGTCGAGCACTGAAAGGTTTATAAGCCCGGGCGGCGAGCATGCATGGGATTTGCTGAGCGACTCGAAGAATACGATATCGCAAGGGGTCTATTTCTTTACAGTAAAAGATTTGGATAAAGGAATTGTAAAAACGGGGAAGTTTGTGGTGTTGAAATAGAGAAGTCTCATTATAGAAAGAATCTTATATCTGAATAAGGAATACTACTGTTTAAGTAATTGTCCATAGATTTGCAAAATCATTATCCGCCGCGGCCGAAAACCTCAGTCACTCATTAAGCACCCATGTCAACACAAAAGAATAAACCCCAAGCAGCAAAGACTGCTGCAAAGCCCAGTAATACAAGCAATCTGCTGGGCAGGATAGAAGCGTATTTCGGGAAGAAACATGTAATGTATGCCCTCATTATAGTGGGTGTAAATGTGTTGTTCTCATTCTTAATGTTCGATGCCAAAATATCGATAGGGGGTGACGATAGCAGTTATATAGAGCGGGCCAATCGGTTTTTGCATAATGGAGAATTCCCTTTTTACCAAGGGCCTTTGTATCCGTTAATGTTAGCTTTGCCCATTGCCATGTTTGGTATTAACCTCTGGGTGCTGAAGTTTATGTCGTTAATATTTTCGGCACTGGGTATATGGTTTTTATACAAAGCATTTAGAGGCCGCATTCCTTATTTGGTATTGTTTATTTCCTTACTGTTTGTGTCGCTCAATGCCAATATACAATTCTATAGCAGCCAAACATATACCGAGGCATTTTATATGATGCTGCAAGCTATAGGTTTCATCTTCGCCTTTAAACTTATTGATAAAGTATTGGAGGGGAAACCCATTAAAGAAACCTGGAAACTGTTTTTGCTAAATGGGTCGTGGGTCGTATTTTTATCACTCTGCAAACCTGTAGCACTAGCCATGGCTGCACCTATAGTTGCCTATTTCTTACTTAAGAAAAAATGGAAAGCAGTATTATATATGTTTTTGGCCATCCTAGTAGCACGTGGTGCTTTGGAAGTGGGGCTGAGAGCCACAGTAGGCAAACCTGATAGCAGTCAGCTTGAAGTGATATTGATGAAAGACCAATATAAACCCCAACTAGGCAAAGAAGATTTTGGTGGATTGATGACTCGTGGCAAAAATAATTTGGGATTGTATATGGCCTACCATTTCTATCATATTATGCATCTCAATACCAATACGCTTGAAAAATACTATGAGAAGAATAAGAACGAAAATAATATGAAACTGGCATGGTTCACTGCGGCCATATTCATATTAATTACATTGCTCAATTGGCGAAAGAACCAAGCCATCTTCTTTGCTTGCTTATGTTTTATGGCATACTTGGGAGCAACATTCTTTGGTATACAAGCCAATAATATGCAAGAGCGGCTTATTTTGCCGGCCGTTCCGCTCATGATGCTTGCGTTTATGGGTGCTTTCTATCAACTGGCGTCTGCGGTTATTTTTGCACAGGTATATTATGTAATACTAATTGCCGTGATATTGTTTGCCAACTTATTCTTTATTGGTAAGCAAAGCAGCAAAAATCTCCCTACACTCAAACAGCAATTGGGTGGCGAAAAACTTGCGGGTTTCACACCCGATTGGGTGAATTACCTTAAGATGAGTGAGTATTGTGCCGATAGTTTGCCCGCTGATGCACATATACTTACCCGCAAAGGCAATATGAGTTATATATATACCAATGCCAGCGACAAGTTTGTATCGGCATACAGCCCGCCCACTTATGGGGCCGATAGTATGCTGTGGTGGTTGAAGAATCAAAAGATTACACATATTAATATGGCAAGCCTACGAAGCAACCCCGATGCATTGGATGGAAAAATATTGACCACTATGCACTCTATAATGAAACCTATCGACTCGGTATATCCCGGACGTAAATTTGAAATGGTAAAAATATACAAAACCGAAGGAGCCCTCAGCCCAGAAGAGGAAGAATCTGCCAAACTGTTTAAAATAAACTACGATAAATAATATATAGTTTATAAAATTTTGTTGTATATAAACAATATATAAAGTAAATTCGTTGTGTAATTGGTTGGTGAGGGAATCGATCAAGGACAAAATGTAGTGTAAGCCAAATCAACAATCATACTCGCCGCGGCGAGGTCAATATAATCTGGCGTAAGCAACAAATCGTAAATCATAAATCAAATCCGCCTCGGCGGAGTAAATCATAAATAAATTGGCCTCCAAAAACAACGACTTCTTCCTACAAGAGTACCGCCGATACAGGCGTTCCTTGTTCATGAAAATATTGAACTACTTTTTAAAGGGCTTGCTATTGGTATTGCCCGTGGTAGCCTCATCCTATATTATATATTGGTTGTTCACAAAAGTAGATTCCATTTTTACTTTCCCTATTCCTGGCCTTGGCATCCTTATTATTATAGCAGCTATATGCCTAATAGGGTATACTGCCAGTAAGTTTGTGTCACGACCTTTGTTCGATTTGCTCGATGACATATTAAGCAAAACCCCACTACTCAAAACTTTCTACAACCTGTTCAAAGACATGACCGAAGCCTTTGTGGGAGACAAGAAGAAATTTAGTCAACCAGTAATGGTTAAAATTTCGGAGAACGGGATATGTAGGTTGGGTTTTGTTACCCAAAAGGATTTAGATTTTTTGAATATAGAAGGATATATGGCAGTTTATTTTCCCGATTCGTATGCCATATCGGGCCAATTGGTATTAGTGCCCAATAGCCAAGTAACCACCATAGAAACCAATGCCACCCACATGATGCAATTTATTATATCGGGTGGAATTAAAAACATAGAGGAAGATGAAAAGTAAAACAATGAAAATGCTCAGTACGCTGGGTATGTTAACAGTTCTGGCCAGTTTGGTCTATCTGTTTGAAGCAAGCCAAACCAAAAAGAATATATTGCCCATAGAGCGAGAAATACATAGTATTACCTTGCCTGCAAAACTAGATTTTTGTGGAGAGGAAGTCCCCATTGATGACCCTGAAGTAATGGAACGTTTCGACAGAGAGCTTTTATCGAACGCCTTTTTCGAGTCGAATAATATTATAATATATAAACGCATGAAACGCCACTTTGGCCAAATTGAACAATTGCTCAAAGAGCAAGGCATGCCCGACGATTTTAAATACTTGGCAGTGGCCGAGAGTGGCTTGGCCAATGTGGTTTCCCCTGCAGCAGCAGCAGGGTTTTGGCAGTTTATTCCCGAAACAGGTCGCCGCTATGGTTTAGAAATCAATGATGAAGTGGACGAACGTTACCAACTTGATAAAGCAACACGAGCCGCTTGCAAATATTTGAAAAGCATGAAAGAAGATTTAGGTTCGTGGACACTTGCTGCGGCTAGTTATAATTGCGGTATGGGAGCCATCAAACAAAGCCAAAAATTTCAGAAAGTAGATTCATATTATGATTTGCATATCAACCAAGAAACCTCACGTTATCTATTCCGCATTGTAGCATTAAAAGAAATATTAAATGCACCTGAAAAGTACGGATATAAAATGGCCGATGTGGCAGGTTATCCCACCATCGCCACCACCGATGAAACTGTGAGCAGCACTGTTCCCAACTGGAGCGATTGGGCAATTGCCCACGGTGTAAACTATAAAATATTGCGTACTTTTAATCCTTGGATAAAGAAACCTTTGTTGACCAATAAGCTAGGCAAAACATACACCATACAATTGCCCAAGGATAAGACGAAGTTTTTGCATGGGAAATAAATTTGGAGAAACTACGCAGTTAAGCTTCACTTGCCTGCGGTTGTTACCCTCGAAAAATACTAATCAATGCCTTCGCAAGACCCGATATCTTTCGGATTTGTACTGTGAGTTTTTAACTTGCATTACCTTATATTGAATTATGAAAACCACTCTTCGCCCGTCAGAAACTGAGCGAATGAAACTCACATTCACAGCGGCTAACGCTACGCTTAAAATTGCAAGGCTGGCCAGCCATTTCTGTCAATGTTTTAGGTGTATTTTAGGCATTTAAGCACAGCTCTGTAAATTATACCAATTCTTTTACTAAAATAGCTCTCCGCAAGCGGCGGATTAGGTTTGCAGAATGGTGATGCCCAACTACATCCCGAAAGCCCCGCTTAATCCCGATAATTATCGGGATGCGGGGGGATTAGTCCCTTTCTTGTGGACTATTATATATTGAGTTTCGTTATAAGTATTCGGTGCCACCAAATGCGTGACTTCTGTAATATTTTGCCATAATTATATAACACTTTTGCCTAGTAGAATCCCCAACTTTGGGGCTTCATATTTCTATCATCATTAATATATATATGCTATGAATTTAAAACGAATATTTGGAGCTTTACTTACTGTTTTAGGCATTGCTGGCTTGATTTATGTTGCTGTGCTTTTTATGAACACCGCCGGTGCCCAGCGTGATATTAAGGGGATAATTATTTTCGGTATACTTGGAATAGTTTTCTTTGGCTCGGGAATAAACTTGGTTAGGAACACAAAAGACGAAGCATAATACCTATTCTCAAATTAAAATAATCCAAAGATTATTTTATACAATGTCTGAACTAAAACTCAGTGCTTGGGTAGAAAAAGAGGCGTTTTCGAACGAGCAATATATAGTGTCTGAAAGGAAACTCGGTGCTTGGATAGAAAGGTTCTCTTTTGACTCAGCCAGATGGCGGAGGAAATTAAAAAATATGAGAGTTTATTCTTCTAAATGACCCTTTTTTTAATGAGCGTAACGAAAAAAGAGGAGTTTTCGAACAAGCATTTTATAATACCAATTCTTAAACTAAAATAGTTCTCCGCCTGTGGCGGATTTAGTTTTTAGGATGGTAATACCGAACTACATCCCGATAGCCCCGCTTAATCCCGATAATTATCGGGATGCGGGGGAATTAGTCCCTTTCTTTTGGACTATTATATATTGAGTGTCGGTATAATATCCTTATAATTGTATATCATTTAATCATAAATCATGAAATCATTATATATCATGCGTCATGCCAAGGCAATCCCGCACAACACTGCCCCCACCGACTTCCAAAGGCAACTTACCGAAGGTGGCCTTAACGATGCCAATGAAATGGGCATAAGATTATATGAGAAAAAACCGCATCTGCAAGTCATCATTTCAAGCCCCGCAAAACGTACCAAAGAAACAGCCGAGACTGTAGCGAAGGCATTGCAAATGGATGCCTGCAAAATTATATATGATGAGGATATATATGAATCGAGCCCTCATAATTTGGCACGCATAGTTTCTGAAATTAGCGATAAGTATAATAGCGTAATGCTTGTGGGCCACAACCCCGCATTTACTTATATGATGGAGTATTTTTGCAACAAGCAAATAGACAACTTGCCTACATCGGGAATGTTCTTGGTTGAATTTGAAACTAACACCTGGAAAGAAGCTACAAAGCATAATGGAAACTTAAAGTGGGCCGATTGGCCTAAACTATAGCTCACATAAAAGGCTAGAAAGCCTTATAATAAATTTCTATAATATAAATTTGACTATCCCGAAAGGATTCGACATCGGCTTAATACATCCCCAGTTTTTTCAGCACCTCTTCTTTTTTGTAACGCGAAATATCCACTTTAGAACCATCGGCCATTAACATATAGCCTTCGCCTTCTTTCACAAACTCTTTTACATAGTTAAGATTTATTATATGCGAACGGTGGGGGCGAAAAAAACCTTGGTCCAATAGCATCTCTTCATATTTTTGGATATTCTTCGATACCATATGCTTTTTGCCATCACGCAAATGGAATACAGTATAAACACCTGAAGCTTCGCAACGAATAATTTCGTCAATGCCCACAAATATGATACGCTCGTGTGTATTCAAAGTAATTTTCTTCTTGTCGCCAGTACCTTTTAGGTTGGATATGAACTCATTCAACTGGTCATGGGTAAGATTTGATTTGTTCTTGCTTACGCGTTTCACAGCATTTATCAAATCGTCGGCTTGAGGAGGCTTAACAATATAGTCGATGGCTGAATACTTAAAAGCCTTTAGCATATAGTCGTCGTGCGAGGTAATAAAAATCACATCAAAGTCTATCTTATCAATGGCATCTATCATCTCAAAACCATTCATCACGGGCATCTCGATATCACAAAATACTAATCTGGGCTTAAGAATGTGAATAGCCTCGATGGCTTCTTGTGGTGTATTGCACACCGAAACAACCTCAACATCAGGGCAATGCTGTTCTAGCATTTTCTTAAGTATGATAGTGTTTTCTTCTAAATCATCAACAAGTAAAGTTTTAATTCCCATAGAGTAAGATTTATTTCAAGTGCAATATTAATCACAATTAAATGATTATGCACAAAAAAATAACTTCTTTTTTTTGGGTTAAAATCGCTTCCGTATAAGCTCAATCAAATTCGACTCTACAAATTCCTTCGACATGCGAATCATGTTCATAAAAGCTTTGGCATTTGATATTCCGTGTCCAATCATCACGGGTGCGTTCACGCCCAGTATCGGGGTGCCGCCATAGTCTTCGTAGTTAAACCGATCGAGATATTCATCTTGCACTCCGCGTTTTTTCATTATATAGAAAAAAGATTCGGCTGTTTTTAGCACTACATTACCTGTAAAACCATCACAAACTGCTACATCGGCTTTATTTACGAAAAGGTCACGTCCTTCAATATTGCCCACGAAATTAAAATCTTCCGACTCCTCCATTAACAAATAAGCCGCTTGGGTAACCAAATTCCCCTTCTCCTTTTCCTCACCAATGTTTACAAGACCTACTTTGGGTTTTTCTATTTTATATACATGCTCGCATAGCAACGAACCCAAAATACCAAATTGATAAAGCACATCGGGCCTGCAATCTACATTAGCTCCTACATCGAGCAAAACGCCAAAACCGCCATCTACTTTCGGAATTACGGTAGTAACACTGGGTCTAATTACGCCTTCAATGGTTTTGATACTCATAATCGCACCCACTAGCATAGCACCCGTATTGCCAGCACCAGCAAATGCATCAATTTCTTTATTTTTGAGGAGACCAAACCCAATCACAATGCTCGAGTTTTTCTTCTGCATAACGGCTTTGGCTGGGTGATCGTTATAGGATATTATTTCATCTGCATGCACAATATCAAACGCACCCTCGTCGGCACCTACTTCTTTAATGGAAGCTAGTATCTCCGATTTGTCTCCTATTAACGTTATCCGAATTTTGTCGCCAAAAAGATTGACTGCGTCCATGGAACCACGAATAGCTTCAAGAGGTGCAAAATCACCCCCCATGGCATCTATACCAATTCGAATCATCGACGGTAAATGCTAAATTATTCTTCGTTGCGGCCTTTCATCACCTTGTGCCCACGGTACATTCCTGTTTCAAGGTTTACGCGGTGGTACAAAGAAACATCGCCTGATTGTGGGTCGATGAACAAAGCTTTGCTGTCCAATGAGTGATGTGCTCTGCGGCTATCACGGCGTGATTTGGATATTTTTCGTTTTGGGTGTGGCATAATTGTATAGTATTATAATATCAATTGTCGAATTTTAAATTTTTTAAGTCGTCCCATCTGTCGTCAGTGTCTTCATTGTCATGGCTTAGGTTCTCAAGTTTTTTCAGCATTTCATCGTCACAATTTTTCACAACCCCATCTATGTCACAACTTTTTTTCATGGGTATCGAAATCAGAACAAAATCATATATCAGCTCATCCAAATAAACCAAATCTTCCGACTTCCGCAGATATATAATTTCCTCATTATCCTTCGATTCTTCACTAACGGAATCACTAATTTTCATTATCGCGTTTTGCGTAAAATCCAAAGGCAGACCAATAGATCTGTTGCAAACATCACAATCCACATCTATTGTTCCGTGTATATGAAAGTTAAGCCTACCAGTAGCTTCTAGCTTATTTATTTCAACGTCGGCTATAAGCTTGCTGTTACTGATAAAATTAGAACCATTTGAAACAAAGAAATCATCATTAAGTTCAAACTGAGCGTGGTTCTCACCCTCACTCAACCTAGAAACCTTAATGAAGAAGTTTTTTGTTTCCATGTCAAAGACCTCTTTAAAAACGGGGTGCAAAGATAAACTTGAAAATCTAAATCTTAACAGTTTTTTAAGACTAAATATCAAGCCTAAAGCGTTCCCTTTTCATTTGGCTAAACTTAAGTGGCGATTTTCGTAATCCAGCATTCATTTGCCTGTTGGAAGCGATTTGTGCAGCCATATATATAGCATTCAAAAAAGAGGTAATATTTGCTATCCCTTTACCAGCTATGTCATACGCAGTTCCATGATCGGGCGAGGTACGCACGATAGGAAGACCTGCGGTGTAATTAACTCCATCCTCAAATGACAATAATTTAAATGGGATAAGTCCTTGGTCGTGGTAAATACTTAATATGGCATCGAATTGTTTAAACTGTCCTGAGCCAAAAAATCCATCTGCAGGGTAGCAGCCATATACAATCATCCCTTTTTCTTTGCATTGGTTAATGGCAGGCAAAATTATATCTTGCTCTTCTTTGCCAAGCAATCCGCTATCGCCAGCATGGGGGTTTAAGCCAAGTACTGCTATTTTGGGTTTATTGCTAGAAAAATCCTTCACCATTGCTTGGTGCAAAGCTGCAATTTTTTCAACTAACATTGCCGTATTCAAAGCACCGCTAACTTCGCTTATAGGTATGTGCACAGTAGCAGGAGCCACTTTCATTTCATCACTTACAAGCATCATCAATGGTTTCGACTTGGTTTTATTCCCTATATATCCCGTATGGCCTGTAAATGTATCATTAGGTATTTTTACGGTGCTTTTATTTAAAGGTGCGGTTACTATAGCGTCAAGTCTTCCTTGCATAGCATCGTCAATCGCCAAATCTAATGATCGTATCGCATAGCTACCAGCCACACCTTGAGGTGTCCCTATTTTAATATCTAATTCTTCTTCCCAGCAGTTTACTAAATTTGGCTTACCTGATTGCACCTCATTAATTGATTTAACAACATGGAACTGAAAATCATTATAGCCTAACATTTTCCTATAATAAGTCATCACTTTCACCGAAGCATAGACCACTGGTGTCAAGTGCTTACACAAAAGTTCATCCGATAATGTTTTGATTATAATTTCTGGCCCTACACCGTTGAAATCACCAAGTGTAATTCCTATTTTAGGTTTTAATTCCTGTTCGCTCATATATTTTTTAGTTTAAAATTCTTTGTGTTTTATATTATATTCAGGTAAACTTTTAAAATATTCATAGGTGATTTTTAACCCTTCAGCCCTGCTCACTTTTGGTTCCCAACCTAATATAGCTTTTGCTTTGTCAATATTGGGTTTTCTTTGCTTAGGGTCATCAGTAGGCAATGGTTCGTAGACTATCTTTTGAGTAGTACCTGTTAATTTGATAATCTCCTCAGCAAAATCTTTAATACTTATTTCAATAGGATTTCCAATATTTACAGGCATATCATAATCGCTTAAAAGCAAACGATAGATTCCTTCTACCAAATCATCAACATAACAGAACGAACGAGTTTGGCTTCCATCACCAAATACTGTTAAATCTTTACCGCTTAATGCTTGTCCCACAAAAGCAGGTAGTGCTCTGCCATCGTTTAATCTCATTCTTGGGCCATAGGTATTAAATATCCTTACTATCCTGGTTTGCAAACCATGAAACCTATTATAAGCCATTGTTATGGCTTCTTGAAATCTTTTTGCTTCATCATACACACCTCTTGGGCCAACTGGGTTTACATTGCCCCAATATTCTTCATCTTGGGGGTGTACTAGAGGGTCGCCATACACTTCTGAAGTTGAGGCTACAAGTATCCTTGCCTTTTTTGCTAAAGCAAGCCCCAAACAATTGTGTGTTCCAAGCGAACCAACTTTTAGTGTTTGAATGGGTATCTTCAAATAATCAATTGGACTTGCTGGAGATGCAAAATGTAAAATATAATGCAACTCACCTGGAACATGAACAAATTTTGAAACATCCTTATGGTAAAATTCAAAGTTTTTCAAAGGCATCAAATGTTCAATATTCCGCAAGTCTCCTGTTATCAGATTATCCATTCCTATTACATGGTATCCTTCCTTAATGAAACGGTCGCACAAATGTGAACCCAGAAAGCCGGCAGCTCCTGTTATTAATATTCTTTTCTGTATCATAATTTATATGGCGGCAAAAATAGCTACAAATACGCTCTTATTCCTTTATAAATAAAAAAGGCCGACTATCAAGCCGGCCTTTTTTGTATTGTTATCCACTCGGGCGTGTGCCCGACTGTTGATATTAGTGTGCTACGACCAAA
>JAWXAU010000093.1 GCA_034439655.1 Bacteroidota bacterium
AAATCAACAACTTCCTCCTGATATTATTTCAATGCACAGATTAAAAGTAATCCCCGAACTGCTTTTAATTGTCCAGTTTTTTGTACCTGAGTAGTTACGTTGCATGTTTTATGTAAAGGTCAAGTATTGTTGAGCAAGTTGAATCATAAATTTCTCTATGAAACTCTGTGCAACACTGTGGTAAAAGAATTTTTAACCACAGAGGGACACAGCGTCTTTCACAGAGTTGCACGGAGTTTAATATGAAAACAATATCAATACATTGGCGGCAGCACCCAAAATCCTGTATCCCGAATCCCATATCCTAACATTATCTTTGCAGCCCATGCACGACATAGAACCATACTATAACTGGCGTCAATATTACCAAAGTGAAACGGATGCACAATCGCCTTTTTATGGTCGTGAGCACAGTGAGTTTGAATACCACAATAAAATATATAATTATCTTATACACCCGCAGTGGGATGAATTTGGCTCCAGTACTTTATATATGAAACTATTGATGGCCGATTACGAAACAGGTTTTGCGGTGATAGAATTTATTGGAGAATGGAACGATGCTGTGAACAATGATATTATGTGGCTGAAACGCGAAGTGATAGAACCCTTAATTGATGTGGGAATAGATAAATATATACTAATTGGCGAGAATGTTTTGAACTTCCACAGTAGCGACGATTGTTATTATGAAGAATGGTTTCAGGATGTGGAAAATGGATGGGTAGTTGCTATCAATTTTAGAGAACATATATTACAAGAATTCCAACAAGCCAATATCGATTATTATATAAACTTTGGTGGAGAGCTTGACACACTGGGTTGGCGAACCATGACCCCTTTACAATTATATGAAAAAGTATCAGGAATCATGGGCAGAAGATTGGGGACGTGATATCTTATACCAATTCTTAACCTATAATAGTTCTCCGCCTGTGGCGGATTAGTTTGTAGAATGGTAATGCCGAACTACATCCCGAATGCCCCGCTTAACCCCGATAATTATCGGGATGCGGGGGGATTAGTCCCTTTCTTTTGGACTATTATATATTGAGTTTCGGTATTATAAGCCTGCTAATTCCTTATATATTGTAGCTAATTTTACAGGCTTTGTTTCGGCAGTAATTGTTTTTTGGCTTGTGACCTTTTGATCAATTTTTTGAAACATGGGATTTCCTTCCTTCAACTCAAGCACAAGCACGCTTAGTTCTGTACCTAATGGTATTTTTGCAAAATATTTACCTTCTTTTTCTTGATTAGCGACAATCATACTGTTTAATCCTTTTATATAATAATAAACTGAAGCATTTGGCTTGGTGTTGACCTTGATTGTAATCAAAGAATAGGTGGGCGTATTAGAAAATCTATCGCAATTATAATAACCTACTGCTGGAATACTTGTACTGTATATTGCGGCTACATTGTTTGTAGTTAACATTCCCAATTCCGCTTTTTTCTCCAAAATTTTAATCTTAAAATCAGCGACTATTGCCCCAAAACGTGCATCATTCTTAACCAAATCTTGTGCAAATCTGTTTTGCCAAATTTGATTACTATATAGAACATAATTATATTTCCTGTAGCTATAAGAAGTTGTTTGCGAATTATATTTAAGCTTCCTATTGATACATATTTCGCTAATTGCTTTATTATCGGCAAAGCGAATCCAATTTAATATGTCAATTATGTGATGATGATAGATGTCTTTTGATATATAATAATCGTTTCCTGAATTGAAGCTAATTGCTTTTTCTAATCCTTGCATAGATAATTCCTTTTTATTACTTGCCCTTATCAAAGAACTTATAGTACTGTTGAAAATGGCCAATTCATTCCTTTTATTTGATTCTTCATGCTTGGCGATTTCACTATCAATCCAGCGATAGAATCTAAGATAATCTTCTCCAAACAAGGAACTATCTTTTACAAATTGTTCCATACGTTTTTCATATTTTGCCAATTTAATATCATATCTTTCCTCTCTTAAATTATACTCCTTTTCTAGTTTAGAATTCTCCTTTTTTACCAACCACCTTTTGATATAGGAGGGTAGTGTTTTTTTCTCAAATTTAGTGCGGAACCTTTCTTCCGTGCACACTATATTTTTTCTTGGAACTTTTGGTTTAATTGGTTTAGCAGGAAATTTCTGAATAAGGTATTGGTAATTAAATTCTGCCAGAGGTGTCTCATCGGGTCTTAGAATCAAGGTTTTTAAATAGGTCACATCTAGCCCGTCGGTAGCTATCATTATGCTGTGAGCAGTTTTGGCTCCAAATGAGCGATTGGTAGTTTTCCATTCTACCTTTTTAGCATCGGGCTTAATACCCACAAACAATCGCATATTATTTTTCATATTTTGCGATGGCATTCGAACTAGTAACTCCTTACCATCCCTTATTTTCAGCTCTTCACCATTATAGTTGGCAGTTATCTTAAACATTCCTCCACTTTCTAAAATTTTTCCTTCGCATACAGTTGAAAGGTTATTGAAACAGCATCCATCGGTTTTTGAAATTCCGCTAATTTTATTTCTACTTTTTCGTTTGAAATAGGTTTACCACCCTTTGTTTCAAAAGCATTCTGAGGTATAGTAATTTTTGTACCTTCTGTACCTACAATGATATTTTCGTTTATAGAGTTTAATGAAAAGCACTGCGTATAATCGCCACCCGCTGCTTTTAATACCTCTGATATTTCCTCAAATACATATTTCCTTAATTCAATTTCCACTCTTCTATTATATGCTTTTCCTTCTTCAGTGCGATTCTGGTTTTCTGGTTTACGTTCGCCGTACCAATTAATGTCCATCATTTTTTCATTTATCCCATTCTCCACCAAATAACTATATACCGATTGTGCTCTTCGCCTCGATAGATTCATATTATAAGTGTCGTTTGCATCATTGTCGGTATGAGCCTCAAGTGTGAGTTCATAATACTTTTCTCCTTTCGCATCTTTCAAAATTTCATCTAGTACTTGCTTGTCTTCGGCATCAATCAAGTACTCGTCAACATTGAACTTTACACGGAATTTGTTAGCGGTAAGTTGGGCGTTGGTGATGTTGAAATAAATAAACAACAGCACAAAAATAAGTTTTTTGTGTACCATGGTTATTAGAATTTAGCTTTGATATTAAAACGTAATTTCTAAATTTTTATTTTATTAAATGCAAATTTTCAGATTAACAGAAGTATAAAATGTGAATTATGTAATTTTAATCTTGAAAGGTGTAACAAATATATTTTGGGTTCTGCATAATCTTGCGGCATAAATAAAACAATAATATGATACGTACAATTAAACACAGTATTTTTTGCCTCTTAACATTAAGCATGATAGGAATTGGAAACAGTTGCACGCCACTCAACAAAACACAAAAGGGAGCAGCCATAGGCACAGCTAGTGGTGGAGTAATAGGTGGAATTGTGGGCAGGGCTTCGGGTAATACCGCACTAGGTGCTATTATCGGTGCCACTGTGGGCGGGGTAACAGGGGCAGTAATTGGTACCAAAATGGACAAACAAGCCGCTGAAATAAAAAATACCGTTCCTGGTGCAAAAGTATATAGAGTGGGAGAGGGAATTATAGTAGAATTCAACAGCAAAATTTTATTTGCTTTCGATAAATCAGATGTTTCTGAAACCGCCAAAGAAAACCTCACCAAATTGGTTACTGTATTAAACAACTACCCAGAAACCAATATAGAAATACAAGGCCATACTGACAACGTTGGTACCGATCAATATAATTTAGATCTATCAGGCAGACGGGCTTCTGCTGTGAGTTATTATATAAGCCAGAAAGGTATTGCATCCAATCGGATTAGTACAAAACCTTATGGTGAATCAGTTCCAAACTATACCAATGACACCGAAGAAGGAAAAGCATCCAATAGAAGGGTAGAGTTTTTAATTACAGCAAATGCTAAAATGCAATCGGATGCTAAAAAAGAAGCAGAAAAAAAATAAATTAACATATAATACTATACTGCCATGATACAAAAAATACTACTTTCGACCTTAATCCTGTTCAGCTTTAATGCATTGGCTCAGGAAACAAGAACACCAGTTATGGGAAAAAGTTCCTTCGGAATATACGGCGGCGTAAATTTTCAAAACATCAATGGAAAAGATGCCAATGGGGATAAGCTGAGTAATTCGATAGTAACCAAATTTAATGTCGGTGTGAATGAAGAAATTCCTTTGGGGCCCGACTTTTACCTACAACTAGGCTTGCAATATATTGGTAAAGGTGCTACAGAAAAACTGGTTTATAGAGGTGCTTCCATCGTTAGAAATATTAATATAAGCTATTTAGAAATCCCTGTTAATATAGTATATAAACCTTTGGTTGGGAAAGGCCATTTTCTATTGGGATTCGGCCCTTACTTTGGTTATGGAATTATGGGTAAAATTAAATATACGGGTGGCTATAATGGAAATTACAATTTGCAGTTTGCAAATAAAGTAGTCTTGGGCGATCAAAGCAACCCAGACAATACTATCTACTATAAGCATCTCGATGCTGGGGCAAATGTTTTTTTCGGATATGAGTTTACCAGTAAGGTTACACTTACATTTAATTCGCAGTTGGGTTTGGTAAATATAAATCCAAACTATAGCAATGCTCCCAATAGTAAAATCGCCAATAAAAATACTGGATTTGGCTTAACCGTGGGATACCGTTTTTAATACCGAAACTCAATATATAATAGGCCAAAAAAAGGGGGACTAAGCATATTGTAGTTCGACATTGCCATGCTAAAAGCTAATCCGCCGCAGGCGAAGAACTATTATAGTTTAAGAAATGGTAATAAACCTTCCAAAAGGTGTTTACGTTACTAAAAAAATACTTTTTTCACTCTAGTCCGAAATAGTATATCGATTTAACATCGATAGATGGGCTAAAATTAATGATACTCTTAAAGTGAGTTATCCTGAAGTGTTATGGTTCGCTTTTTTTCTTTATGCAAATACCAAAATACGCCTATTATTATTATTACGCTGAATATGAACATGAAAATATTATAGGTAGATTCTACATCAAAACTAGAATCCATTTTATTATAATCGGCAATTACGAAGAATAAATTATTTGAAAAATGCAATAATATATTGGCCCAAAGCGATCCTGTAAGTTCATATACAAAAGCAAGCATCAATCCCATTAAAAAGATTACAATAATCTGGCTTGGTTGGTCGTGGGTAATAGCAAAAAACAGGGACGAAACAATGGCGGGCAGCCAAACGCTACTAGTTAGTTTTTTGAGTAGTAAATAAACGCCTCCCCTGAAGAAAAACTCTTCGCACAATGCAGGCAGTAAAGCCATAAACGCAATATTGATAAGCAGTTCACTGCTATTGTCAGCCTTTATCATTGCTGTTATAAACCCCGATTGTTCTTTATTTCTTTCAAACAACAAACTGTTGAAATACTCCAAGTAATTCTGCGGATAAAGCGTGGCTACAAATAACACCAGCACTAATAATATAATAATAAATTTGGGTACTTTAAGCAAGCCAGTCTCACTATACATTTGGTCTCGGTAAGTTACTTGCATCACTACCAAAAAAGGAACGGCCATTGCGGTAATTTGACTCATGACTTGCGTAAAAATAAGGGCATTGATAGTTCGAGCTTCGTTTGGATGACTCTTTATATAATCGAACAGATTATATATTTCACAAGGCACTCCATATATTTTTACCGCAGCGGCAGCAGCTAAAAAAGTAAAGACAAATAATCCCAGAAAAAACAACCCGCACAGCATAATGAGCCGCTGCAAATATTGGCCATTGGGTTGATTTTGAATTGACATAGTTTGTAAATAAAGTTGTATGGTACTATATTATATATTTATTTATCACATACAGCAATTTATGTGAAACAGCAATACCTTATATATGATTAATAACCGTAATCTGAGCGGCCACGACGACGTTTCAACCTCATTTCATATAATAGTTCTTCGAACTGCTCTTCCGTCTTTTTAGATTCGTCAAGCAGCTCTGTATTAGAACTAGTAAGCTTTTCATCGAGAGAAATTTTTGAAGTGTCTTCGGGCTGCATACCACTAATTCCTACATACCATTCTTTGTGCTCGTCGTTTTTCTTTAAAACTTTATAGTAGTATACATATCCAGTTTTATGTTTAAAAGTGGTGAGTCTTCTGTCCAACAGTACGATGCTGTCTTTCTTGTTTTTGTCTACTTCGCTTTCGCTGCTTCCACTATAACTGTAGGAGCTAACCGCTTCTTTCATAAATATAGAACGAGCAATGGCTTCTTGTGTTTTATATTTTGCAGGGAATAAATCCAAGCGTTTAATCCTCGACATTCGTTGATATAGCTTATAACGCAATTGGTCATCATCAGCAATCTCCATTATAATACTATCAGCCACCGCTACTTTTGATTTAATCATAGCTATCACGATACGCATCCTGAATTCCTTGTTTTTGCTCTGAAACTGTTTGTCTATTAATTTTTTTATTTGCGGCTCACTATAAAAAGGCAATAATAAATAAGTATAGTTCACCAAGTCATCATCATATTCTGAGGTGTGCGATGAACCTCCTTCTTCTTTGGCCTGCTGGCGTTTCAAGGTAATACGTGCATCATTGTATATTTGTACCTTATACGCTGCATAGTCGGCGGGTTTTAAATAGTTGCTGTCCACCAACCACGACATCAAATCATATATACCCGATTTATATTCTTCTATGGTATTCAGTTTTGCTAGGTCGGGGAACCAGATACGAGCCAACCTAAAAGAATCCTCGGCATTGTTGAATATTCCCTTCAAATCGTAACTCCCCGACGGAATAGGAGCTTCGCTCAACAATATATTTTTAATAGTGCGGAAAGATTCCTGTGTCATAAACCGCGTCATGCTGCGGAGAATGGCTAATTGTAAAGTAGTAGTATCTCCCACTTTTATATATTCTTTCTTAAGATAATCTAACACCATGGTATCACGCTTGCGTCCACGCCATCCATACCCTAGCTCTTCTATCATATCGGCTTTGCGGTCGAGGTAATTTTTGGTGAAATAGAAACTATCAATAGCACCCATCCATTGTTTATATGATTTATCAGTAAGCCAAACATCTTTAATGGACTCAACCGCTTGCGACTTTGTAGCACTATCAGTACTAAATAAGTCTTTGATAAGTGTATCGGCTTTGCTCACAAATAAAGGTCTGCCAATAGTGGTATCAGCGGGTTTGAAAGTATTATAAAAGGTAGTAATAAATTCGCTTTCGCCCTCAGTACTGTCTATCATACATTGCAAGGTGTATAATACCGATCCTTTAAGCACAAACTTGTATTTGTGGCGGCGGGCAGTGGCTGTATCAGCATAAAGTATATCGTAAGTATGTATATCTTTTTCGTGTTTTTCACTTTTTTTAACTACATATAAATCCGAATCGTTTAAATTATTTATCACCAAACGCCTAAAATATCCGGTATCAATAGCACTTATATATTTACCATATCTATAATACTCAACACGAATAGCTTCATCACTTTCGGGAGGGGTAAATAATTGTACTTTTGTTTCACTTTCTTGAGGCCCTTGACGGCTGCTATAAGAGTTATAATAGGAGTAACTACTTTCTGCTGGTTTTTTGGGTTTGTAGGGCGTTTTCACTGTAAAATGTAAGCCTGTATCATTATACTCTTCCAGTTTCTTAAATTGCGGTTTTACAAAATCTATACTTTCTAAAAACCGCTTATCAAAACTACCTCCCTCGGGTATAGACTGGGCAAATATATAATACCTAGACCCTTTTAGAACCGCCAATGCTTCTACCTTTCTATTATTCAACGTAAAATTTGATTTTACTGCATATTGATTTTTATGTTTAATAATTTCTCGTTGCATTTCTTTAACATTTTCTGTTTGTGCAAAGCCATCCATCATCTGGTTCAATTCAAAAGTATCTTCTTCCAGATAACTGAGATTGCTATAACCATGTTGTAATATCACATAAACATTGTCAGTGCTTTTATCTACTGCCAAATAATCAAGTCTTCCAGTTGTATATCGGTACTCATCACTGGTTTCATTATTAAGTGGGGTATGAGGCACCATTACAGAGAACCCATGTTCTTTGGAACTATATGCTTGCCAGGCGGTTGCTGGAGTTTCTTTAATCTCAATGGAATTGAAAAAATGATCGCCGTCTTTGTTTTTCACAAAATCATCGGGGCCTGCCATTTTAAATATCATCACCTCGAGTGGCGTTACTATAATATTATAACGTTGGAAATCGCCTTTTTTTGTTTGGTTTAATATATCGTAACCTGGGTAACCATTTTTCTTGATGGTTTTCATTTCTATAATTTTTCCCGGCACATTTTCATATAATAAACTATCTATTTGCTTCATCACAAAATCTTGATTATTACCAATAAATGGAGCATATAATTTTACACGAGAAATATCAAAATAAACCCCGTTCACCAGGTCGGTACACAAATATAGTTGCATCTTTCCCCGCATACCTGTTTCAAATAATCTACCAGGCACTTCTACTTTAAAAATGCCATCGGTAGCTGTTTGTTGTATAAAATTAAGGGGGTGGTGTACTTTGTCCAATTGGTCTCTACGCTTGCTGTTCTTTTCTGTATGCTTCACCGATCTCACGGTATAACCACGATCTCGCAAATATTCGAGTACGCCTTTTTTTCCAGGTAAGTGGGCAGCACCCACCGCTGTAAAAAGTGATTTACCCAATTTATACATCGAATCCATGGCAGCAACCATATTACGGTTGCGTTGGTAAATGGCTTTTTCCAAATAGCTTTCGGGGTCTTCTATATGATTGATGGAGTCCAACATATCCAAATCTCCTTTACGATAAGCATCAACCAATTCTTTGTCCATGTCCATTTTGTTAGCAGCCCGACTACGTTTTGGGTCGTAAGGCTCATCACTGCGAGCTTTTGCAGCTTCATTCATCAGGCGTTCGCTTTCTTCCCAGTTTTCTACACCTAAGTGAATTTTTTTGAGTTTTTTACCAGTCTTATATATATATAAATCTAAATAAGTGTCTTCTTCAAAATTGTCGCGGTAGCCGCTACTGCGGTACATGAGGAAATTAACTACATTCTGGTCTAAAGAAAGTGCTTTGTGCAAAAGCTCACTTTTCTTTTCGTACAATAAAAAATCCTCCGCAGCTACGGCTCCTATTTTTCCATATCCACCTCGCCCTTCCATACGTTCGCTACGCATGAGGTCGGCCATAAAACTATCGGCATTTATTTCGAGTGCTACAGCATCGCAGTTCTCTATTGCTAAGAAAAAAGAATCATCTAAATGGAAGGCTACTTTGCTACTCACATGCATGGTGCCGTACACATAGCTTGGTTTCTTAAGACCATTGCCGCTTACCTCCCACAATAAACCTTGATATTTTTTATTACCCTGAGCTGATGCATAAAAACCAATAATAATTAATAAGACAGTTACTATAAAACGATAGCCAATGGTTGAATATTTTTTGAACATGAATTGTTTAGATATGATGTAATTGTTGCTTTTAAACGCAGCAAAAGTATAAAAAATACCTTCACCTATAAAAAATAAAATTAATGCTTGATTATCAGATAATAAAAAAGCCCGCATGCATTTGCAAACGGGCTTTGAAGGAGATTTCTCAAAAAAACTAAATTAGTTTTTAGGAGTAGCTGCGGGTGTGGTAGCTGTTGTGGTAGCTGCTTTGCCTTTGCAGCAAGCTTTCTTTTCTTTGCAGCAAGCTTTTCCACCAGTTTTTGTGGTGCAGGCTTTTTTGCTTTTTTTCTTACCATCGTCGGCATGGGCAAATGCCATTCCACCAACTAGGGCAGCGATTAACATTAATTTTTTCATTTCTTTTTTGTTTTGTTCAAGCTTCACATGCGACCCGTTGCATGCTACACTTGGTTTTTGAAATACGGGTCATAACGTTATGAGTTACAAAAATAGCCAACTATTCTGTATTTTGTATTTTTAATTTTATTTTTTTTTATGAGGCAACTAATATCAATGTTTAATACAAACCTTCTCTATATAATTTTTCCCGTTCATTTCTGCTTTAAAAATATAAATTCCATTAGTCAGTGCAGGTAACGATATACTAAGTATACTTGTACCCTCACGTCCATTAATAGTCTTTAGGTATAATTGTCGACCCGCCATATCCAGTAAGGTGATTTGTACCATGGCATCCTTTTCTAAGGTATAATTAAATTGTATATCTTTTTCAGTAGGATTGGGCTAGATTTTCAATTCCTTTTTTATGCTTCTTGCAGGTGTACTGGCAATATATTTTGACATTAAAGGTGCATAACTACCACTTGAATCACTTTTTAATGTGGGTTTAGTACATTCAGCAAGTTTAGTAGATAAGGCTGCAAGAGGTATATCATCATTTATGGCCGAATCTTCTTTCTGAAACGAACAAGTATAATAATCTCGCCAAAGCCCATCTAGGCTGTCAAGCCAATTCATATCATTCAGCATGTCGATAGCAGTGGGTCTGTCTTCGACCAGTCGATATATAATACCAATTCTTAAACTATAATAGTTCTCGGCCTGTGGCGGATTGGTTTGTAGAATGGTAATGCCGAACTAATCCCGAAAGCCCCGCTTAATCCCGATAATTATCGGGATGCGGGAGGATTAGTCCCTTTCTTTTGGACTATTATATATTGAGTTTCGGTATAAAGTAATCAAATCACCTAATAAGAAGTAAGGGGTAAGGAATAGGGGCCGTTCGGCTATTGAAGGAACATATAACAACAGGCGTCAGCCTCCTTACTCCTTTATTCCTTACTCCTTTACTCCTTCTTCTATAAAATCAATCAACGAATGTATACATTTAATATGAATCTCTTGTGCCCTATCGGCATATTCACTTTGTGGTGAACGTATTTCCACGTCGCAAAGGCTGGCCATCTGCCCTCCGTCTTTTCCCGTTAAGCCTACTATAGGTATATTTTTATTTTTTGCAGCCTCTATTGCTTTTAATATATTTTTTGAATTGCCCGATGTAGAAATTGCCAATAAAACATCACCTTCATTTGCAACCGCTTCTATATATCGAGAGAATATATATTCATAGCCATAATCATTGGCCACACAACTTATATGGCTGGGGTCGCTAATAGATATAGCTGCAATAGCCTTGCGGTCGTTGCGGTAACGGCCTGTTAATTCTTCGGCAAAATGCATCGCATCGCACATACTGCCACCATTTCCGCAACTGATTATCTTATTTCCATTTTTTATCGCATCAACCATAAGCTTTCCTGCCTGTTCCAATTTTGCAAAATTGGCGTCATCACCGATGAAGTTTTTCAATACATCGGCGGCCTCCTCAAAATGTTTTTTTATATTTTGCATAATAAATGGTTAAGTCCGTATAAGTGGTTTGAATTTACTTTTTGGTTAATGAATAATCATATTGAACATTGTTAGCCGAAGTATTCCATTGCTGTTTTGTAGTCTCGTTTGATACCACATTTATAACAGTACTTTGGTTGTTTCTTACGGTTGTTATTGTAGAATCTGTATTGCTCCACGTAAAATTATTTACTGCACTTGGATTGGTAGAATATATATAACTGCCCGAACCGTCCTTAGTAAAAGTATAGGTTCCATAATTGTTTACCGTTGCGGTAGTAGACATGTTTTTAAAAGTACATTTGTCGATATTCCAAGTTCCTAAAAGTCTGGTTTTAAAAGATTCTGCGGCTGTTTGTTTTTTGCATGATGATACATATAATATAATAAATGTTGCAAAAAATATAATTCGTATAGTCATTTTTTTTATCATTTTTTAATTTAAAGTAATTGTTTTTATTGCCATATTCCAAAACATGAAGGCATAAATATCTGCAATTTCATCAAGCTGTTTGCTAATAGGTTTTCCTGCACCATGCCCGGCATTCGTTTCTATACGAATCATTACAGGGTTTTTGCTTTTACTTTTTTGTGCTTCTTGCAAAGCTGCAATATATTTGAACGAATGAGCAGGCACCACACGGTCGTCGTGATCGCCAGTGGTAACAAGTGTTGCAGGATATTCAGTATTGTTCTTCAAATTATGTAAGGGCGAATACTTATATAATACATCAAACTGTTCTTTTTTATCGCTACTACCATACTCTACCGCCCAACCCCAACCCACGGTGAACTTATGATAACGCAACATATCCAAAACGCCGACTGCGGGGAAAGCTACTTTATATAAATCGGGTCTTTGGGTCATACAAGCACCTACCAATAGGCCGCCATTCGAACCGCCTTGAATAGCAAGATAAGGCGATGATGTATATTTATTTTTGATTAGATATTCGGCAGCGGCAAAAAAATCATCGAATACATTTTGTTTTTTGTCGAGCATTCCTGCTTTGTGCCATTCTTCCCCATACTCTCCACCACCACGCAAATTAGCCATTACGTAAATGCCTCCCATATTTAAAAAAGCAATCCGTGAGGCACTAAACGAAGGCGTGAGGCTGATATTAAATCCTCCATAAGCATATAATAAAGTAGGGTTTTTCCCTTCTAATTTCATTCCCTTTTTATATACGATGAACATCGGGATTTTTGTTCCATCTTTACTCGGATAAAATACTTGATCTACTATATAATCTTCGGGGTCGAATTGCAAACTTAGCTCTCTGAAATTTGCAGATTTGCCTGTAGTAATATCATATTTAAAAATAACAGGCGGGTAGTTGAAAGAGGTAAAGGTATAGAATACAAAATCATCGTTCCGATGGCCTCCAAAGCCAGATGCAGAGCCGTTTCCAGGGAGTGTAATTTCCTTCTCCATAACTCCAGCAGGAGTATATTGATATACCTTGGTTACACAATTTTTTAAATACGTCACTATTATTTTTCCGCCCACATAACTGGCACTTTGTAATAATTCTTTTTGCTCGGGTACAATAATTTTCCAATTCTCTTTTTGTGGATTATTGGGGTCCACTAAGACCAATTGTTTATTGGGTGTTCCTTCGTTTGATATCACCAATAGTTTGTTGCTAATATTGTCAATAACACCATACTCATGGTCAAAACCTTTAAATAATACTCTAAATTCTTTCTCCTCCCTGCCCAGATTCTTATATAATAATTCCGTACCATAAGTACCTTCTGAGATAGATATAAACATGTGCTTTTCATCTTCGGTTACTTCGGCACCAAAATACCGTAAGGGATTGGCGGGGTCAGTATATATAAGTTGGTCTTTGTCCTGTGTATTGCCCAAAGTATGATAGTAAATTTTATGGTTTTGGTTTTGAGAAGAAAACTCATGGCCCGCTTTGGGTGCGTCATATCTGCTATAAAAAAAACCATCTTTGTACCATGAAGCTCCGCTAAATTTTACCCATTCCAGTTTGTCACTTGTTTGTTTGTTTGTTGTTAAATTATATACAATAATTTCTTGCCAATCGCTACCAGCTTTTTGAACCGTAAAAGCAGCAAATAAATTATCGTTCGAAATTCCTGCAAGACCTATCGCAGTTGTGCCTTCTTTAGAATATGTATTGGGGTCAATAAGTATTTTGGGTTCGCCATACAAATTCTGTTGTATATAAATAACACTTTGATTTTGTAACCCATTATTTTTATAGAATATATAATTGTCGCCTGCTTTTATGGGTGATGAATATTTGGGATAATCGTTTAAGCTTTCTATTTTTTTTCTAATAGTATTTCTGTATGGAATTTTATCAATATAGTTTCGTGTGCAAATATTTTGGTTTTTTACCCATTCAGCGGTAT
>JAWXAU010000094.1 GCA_034439655.1 Bacteroidota bacterium
ATAGTTCTCCGCCTGTGGCGGATTTGGTTTGTAGAATGGTAATACCGAACTACATCCCGAAAGCCCCGCTTAATCCCGATAATTATCGGGATGCGGGGGAATTAGTCTCTTTCTTTTGGACTATTATATATTGAGTTTCGGTATAAGACAGTAAATCAATGGTTAATGGTTTATGCAGTACGGTGTACAACGAACTAGCAAACCTTACCGTCCGTCTATCAAAAACCTACCACGTTTTATTAAAGCTAGTTTATCTCGCAAAACAGGTTTGAAAAATTCTATTTTTTGAATACCAAAATGGCTTCTTAACTTGTTTAATTCACGCTCCAATATTTTGCGACTTCTGCTATAGTAATACCCTGCTTTATATAAAGGAGTATAATGAAAAATAAAAGGTTCACGCCAGGTGCGTTCCTTTTTGAACTTACAGATTTTATTATATAAATCCAGTTTCAATATCGATCTGGCATTGAAAAAACTAAAGTGCAGATCATTATAATAGGATAGTGGCATGATACTGTTTTTGGCCATAGCAATCCCCAATGCTACTTGCTCATTAAGTCCACCATCGGCACTGGGCAGGCGATAGGTTTCATGCTCATGTATAATACTTAAGGCTTCTGATACTATTTTCTTCCCTTCATTGTTAAACCTAAAAACTCCTGCATTAAATACCGGCAGATATGCTATTTGGTTATGCTTTAACCATTCGGTCATATTGATATTGGCATAGGAACCTCCTGTATATATTCCTCCGGGTACGCAGAATGACGACAGTGAAAGCTCTTTCCATAAAGTTTCTGGTTCCTTAATTAAAAGACAATCGCTATCAAAATATATAGTATCACTATAAGGGGTTTGAAGTGCTGCATGAAGTTTTCCTTCAAAGTGGTGCAACTGATTATTGCCCAATATAATAATTTTATCGAACCATTTATTATAGTTTAATTCTGAGCAAAGCTTGGCTAATACTTCGTCGGTAACCAAAGTAAATGGGGTTTCATCTTTTTGAAACCTATATGAAAGCAAAAGGCACAAAGCCTGTTCTAAATAGACTTTGTGCCCGTATGCTGCGGTTACATAACCACGGTTTGTCAATATTCTTATTTATTTATAATAAACTTACCAGAAACTTGCCCGCTTTGGTAATTTACTTTCCAAATATATAATTCGTTCGAAAGTTCGGAGGGTAGTTCTAATATCATATTAGCCCCTCCAAAGTTAAGCGGTCTATTAAAAACAACTTTGCCTTGCAAATCCATAACTTCCAGTGTTTTCATTTGTTCGTTATTTGGGTTTGCTATATATAATCGGTCATTACTATTATATACTCCAATTTTTGTGGTAGAAACTGCTTCAATGCCTACTCCATATATATAATTAAAAGTAAGTTCAAAATCCTGTGTTGGCACAGGGTCTTGAGGTGTACAGTCTTGACAGTAGCCTAGTATATGCCATTTCACAGTAATAGATTTACTTTTTTGTACGCCCATTCCTTGTATAACACTGCTATATAAATCGGTGTAATTCATCGACAAAAATGTATCTGTTAGTTTGTTCGATTGGTATAAAAAAGTGGGGTCCGAAACAAAATCGCTACCTTGGCTATCAATAAATAAATTATACTCGACTTTCGATTTAGAACCCAATATCATACTATCCGTAATTGCTTTGCTCCACCTGAACATCAAACTTTTATTATTGTCAGGGCCTGCAATGTCTATCACAGATTTGTTTGCAGGGATTAACAATGAATAGGGATGTGGCTCGTCGAAGAAATAATCTCTGATAAATTTTATTTTTAATTTGTTGGTAGCGTAAGCTGTTGAATTGTCAGGTTTTACATAGCCTGCGGTCCACTCCAGCGTAATAGATTTTCCCACTGCAAAAGAAGGGTCTATATAAGAAACAATATCTTGAGCTAATTGATCTACTTGAATCTGAGCAGGGAGTTGACCAAAAAGGCTGTATGACATCAGAGCTGAAGCGGGATTAAAACCAGCTTTCCCAAAATACAAATAGTCAATGGCCCGGTCAGCATAAAAACTAATAATGGTACCTCTCTCACCGCCTAAATGAATTACAGTATCGGTTTTAGGGCTAAGAACGGTCATGGCTTTGCCGAATGAGAGCAATACCATGCAAGCAATTAAAGTTGAGAATAATTTTTTACTCATAAATTTCATTTTATTATTATTGATTTTGTAGCAGCAAATTAAGTTTATAATATGCAAATAAACAAGATGTTATTTCTGCTTTTGTTCCTAACTTTTTACTATATACTTTTGCTGCAATAAATATATAAAGCAAGCATGAATGTTTCACTAGTTTCAGCTACGGGTAAAGACCTTGTCCCTATTTCTGAAATGGCCCAAAGAATATGGCAATTCCATTATGTTCCTATCATTGGTCAACAGCAGGTCGATTATATGCTGGGGCAAATGTATTCGGGCATTGCCATCCAAAAGCAAATTGAGGAAGGGCAAAAGTTCTATATTATTGTATATAATAATTTATCTGTGGGCTATATGGCTATCTCGCAAATTGGAACTGAGGAATACATGCTGCACAAATTTTATATTGAAACAGAAGAGCAAGGAAGGAACATCGGCCAACATGCTTTTGCGGCATTGCTGGATCGTTTGCCTCATTCAAAAAAAATATCACTCACCGTGAACCGTCAAAATTATAAATCCATCAATTTCTACTTTAAACTTGGTTTCAAAATAGAAAGTGTTGCCGATTTTGATATTGGTAATGGGTATTATATGAATGATTTTGTGATGTTCCTAGAATTTTAGCTTCGTCATATAATTGTAAACCTTATATTTTAGGACAACCTTTAGAACAGTGCATAGATTAATGTAGAAAATAACATTTCTCATCTTAATTTATTTCACTCATGAACAGCAATTATTATTTACTCGACATTATTTTTCAAAACCGTAACCGCTACTATGGTGCTTATCCTTTGCGTTTGTATTATAACGAAAGGCTATTAAAATCAATGCTTTTCACCATCCTTGGTTTTGCAGCATTTATATATATGTTACGTTGGGGATTTCATGAAGAAACCGTAGCTACAATTGTTCGCCCCGCCGAAAAAGACTCAGGCCATGTTGTTATAATAAAAACCTACGAATGGGATAAATTAATAAAAACCAATACAGAAAAGAGGACAGCCCCAAAACCTATTAAAGGTACTCCAAATACAAAACCCGTTATTGCTCCCGATATTGATGCAAACGCCGCAACCCTCGACCCCAAAAGAAAAGGAGCAATAGATGGAGAGGTGAAAGGGAAACTCTTCGATGGCTTGATTATGCCTGAAACTGGACCTATAACTATTCACGTAACCACTAAAAATCCCACTATATATACTAAAGTCGACAAACAAGCACATTATTACGACGACTTGTATCAATATTTAGATATACAAATCTCCTATCCTGCCGCAGCAGATAAATATGGTAAAGTATTGCTGAGTTTCGTGGTAGAATTGGATGGCAGCCTTAGTAATATAAGGGTAGAGCAAAGTCTTGAAAACGTATTGGACAAAGAAGCCTTGGAGGCTTTTGAAAAAATAAGCAAACCCGGTATGTGGAAACCCGCTGAAGTAGCAGGAAAACAAGTAAGATTCAAGTATATAATACCCATTAATTTTTTGGACCCTGAAAGCTTGTAAGTAGAGAATAAATCGGGGAAATAGTATTGCAACCGTATATATTGATTTGAATTTTTAAAAAGATTGGCGATGGAATAAAAATAAATTAAAGAAAGATTTTTATTCATAAGTAAATGTAAATTAATACATTTGCCTCAATCCCAATTTAATAAAAAATGAAAAAACATTCAAACTAATTATCCTGTTCTTTCCTTTTATTGTTATACCAATTCTTAAACTAAAATAGTTCTTCGTCTGTGGCGGATTTAGTTTTTAGAATGGTAATACCGAACTACAGTACATTTAGTCCCTTTCTTTTGGACTATAATATATTGAGTTTCGGTATAAATGGATTTCCCTTAAGGAAGTATTATAATAACTCCACCACAATAGCACTTGCACCGCCGCCGCCATTACAGATGCTGGCACAACCATATTTGCCACCGTGTTGTTGCAAGGTACTAATCAAACTCATGGTAATACGTGTACCGCTCATTCCTATAGGATGACCCATAGCAACCGCACCCCCATTTTTGTTTAATTTCTCTTCAGGTATTCCCAATATTTGACAGTTGGCAATTCCTACTACGGCAAAGGCTTCATTGATTTCAAAAGTATCTATTTGGTCAATTGTTAACCCCGCTCTTTCTAATGCTACAGGTATAGCTTTAGAAGGTGTGGTAGTAAACCATTCTGGTGCTTGAGCTGCATCGCCATAAGATACAATGCGAGCAAGTGGTTTTAATCCAAGTTCTGCTGCTTTTTCGGCACTCATTAATACAACTGCAGCAGCACCATCATTTAGTTTGGAAGCATTCGCTGCAGTGATAACACCATCTTTAGCAAAAGCAGGTTTCAAAGTCAGCATTTTTTCAAAGTTGCCTTTGCTCACATCTTCATCAGTATCAAATTGGATTGGGTCTTTGCCTCTTACAGGAATTTCTACAGGCACGATTTCATTTTTGAAACGACCTTCTGCTTGCGAAGCTTGGGCTTTTTTATAACTTTTTATTGCAAACTCATCCTGTTGCTCACGACCAATTTTATATTCTGTCGAACAAAGTTCGCCTGCTACGCCCATGTGGTAATCTTTATATACATCCCACAATCCGTCTTTTATCATACCGTCAATTAATTGAGCATGCCCCATACGGTAACCGTTGCGGGCCTTGTCTAAATAATATGGGATATTGCTCATGCTTTCCATACCACCTGCAACTACGATATCATTTTCGCCAAGTTTGATACTTTGTGCAGCCAACATAATAGCTTTCATTCCACTTGCACATACTTTATTAATGGTAGTACAAGGAGTAGTGTTGGGCAGTCCTGCATAGATTGCTGCTTGCGTGGCAGGGGCTTGGCCTAGATTGGCCGATACCACATTGCCCATATATACTTCATTCACTTGTTCGGGTTTAATTCCTGCACGTTCCACCGCAGCTTTAATGGCAAATGAGCCTAACTGTGTGGCGGTAAATCCGTTTAAAGCCCCATTGAAACTGGCTAGTGGCGTGCGTGCCATTGATACTATTACTACTTCTTTCATGTTTTTGTTATATATATATTTAATTTTTTGCGAAGGTAAAGATACAGGGAGCAAATAAACGAATTTGCAAAATGTTTCTGTTTTAGTTTATTATAATATAAAGCTTTATATTATAATAATATTTTATTGGGCAATTTCAAATACTTTTTCTGTCACCAGCCCATAGTTTTTGGTTTGGGCCAATTGTGGGTTTTTGATATGCCATTCAAACTCTTCACGGAAATGGCGTATAGCAGCGGCAACAGGCCATGCAGCAGCATCTCCAAGTGGACAGATAGTATTACCCTCAATACGGCGTTGTATATCCCAAAGCAAACCTATATCTTCCATTTTACCCGTACCCGTTTCTATATGATATAATACCTTTTCCATCCATCCAGTTCCTTCACGACAGGGGCTGCATTGTCCACAGCTTTCATGGCGATAGAAGCGTGCAAAATTCCACGTGTTGCGAACGATGCACTGGTCTTCATCATATACTATAAATCCGCCCGAACCTAACATCGAACCAGTAGCAAAACCTCCGTCGCTCAACGATTCATAACTCATCAAACGATCTTCTCCTTTTGCGGTTTTGCATACTAAAAAATGTGGCAGGATGGGCACCGATGAACCACCGGGAACACACGCTTTTAATTTTTTCCCATTTTTAATTCCGCCACAATATTCATCACTATATAAAAACTCTTCTACCGGAATTCCCATTTCTATTTCGTATACTCCTGGTTTATTTATATTTCCGCAAGCAGAAATTAATTTCGTTCCTGTACTTTTTCCGATTCCAATTTTTGCATATTCATCGCCACCATCATTTATAATGGGAACAACGGCAGCTATAGTTTCTACATTATTTACTACGGTTGGTCTTTGCCACAATCCTTTTACAGCAGGGAATGGCGGCTTAATGCGAGGATTGCCGCGTTTACCTTCTAAGCTTTCTAACAAAGCGGTTTCTTCGCCACATATATAGGCACCTGCACCGCAAGTAACGTATAAATCTAAATTATATCCTGTACCTAAAATATTCTTTCCCAACCAACCATTACTATATGCTTCGGCAATGGCTTTTTCTAATATATGTAATATCCACATATACTCTCCACGAATATATATATAGGAAGTATTTGCACCCAAAGCATAGCTACTCGTTATCATACCTTCCACCAAATAATGTGGAATTTTTTCCATCAAATATCTATCTTTGAAAGTACCAGGTTCACTTTCATCGGCATTGCAAACTAAGTAACGCGGCACACCTTCCGGCTTGGCAAGGAAACTCCATTTCATACCTGTAGGAAAGCCTGCACCACCACGTCCACGCAATCCCGATTTTTTTACTTCTTCCACCACTTCATTTGGTGTCATAGTTTTAAGAGCTTTTTCTACGCTGCGATACCCGCCTTCTTTGCGATATACTTCATAGGTTTCTATTCCTGCAACTCCAGCTTTATCTATTAATAATTTGCGTCCCATGTTTTATCCTTTGCTTTTAAGTTCTTCAATAATTTGGTCCACTTTTTCAGGGGTAAGATGCTCTCTAAAATTATCACCCAATTGCATCATAGGTGCATATCCACAAGCACCCAAACATTCTACACCTCTCCAGCTAAACAAACCGTCAGCCGTGGTTTCCCCTTGTTTCACACCCAAACGTTTTTCTATATGATTGCATATTTTTTCAGCACCTTCTATCATACATGGACCCGTATGACAAACATCGAATACATATTTGCCAACGGGCTTGGTAAAATACATCGAATAGAAAGTGGCAACTTCATATACTTCGATGGGTTTTAAGTTCATTACTTGTGCTACATAATCCATCACATCAGAACTTAACCAACCCCCAAATTCATTTTGTGCTATATGCAAAATGCGAAGCAATGCCGATTTGTGTTTTCCTTCGGGATACTCTGCCATTAAGCGTTTCACCAATTGCATATTCTCTGGGGAGAATTCAATTTTTTGATCTGTTGTCGTCATTTATATAATTATGATTTAACGATTTGCGATTTAATGATTTATTATACTATATATATTATGCATCCAATTCGCCGGCTATAACATTGAGTGAACTTAAAGTCACTACGGCATCGCTCAACAAACAACCTTTTATCATTTCGGGATAAGCTTGGTAATATATAAAACAAGGTCGGCGGAAATGCAAGCGGAAAGGTTTACGACCACCGTCAGACACCAGGTAGTAGCCCACTTCGCCATTGCCGCCTTCCACACTATGATATACTTCGCCTTTGGGTACATCGGTTTCTCCCATCACTATTTTGAAATGATAAATTAACGCTTCCATATTATTATAGACATCATCCTTTGGAGGCAAATAAAATTCTGGAACATCTGCATGATAATTTCCTTCGGGCAAATTATTATATGCCTGGTTAATGATTTTTATACTTTCCCAAATCTCTTGTTGGCGTACCATAAATCTATCATAGGTATCGCCCGAAGTACCAATGGGTATAATAAAATCAAAATCCTGATAACTACTATAGGGATTCATCACACGCACATCATAATCAACGCCCGCAGCACGCAAATTCGGCCCAGTAAAACCGTAGTTCATACTACGTTCGGCATCGAATGGACAAGCATTAATTACTCTGTCCATAAACACGCGATTGCGTTCGGTAAGGTCGCAAAACTCTTGGAATTTTTTAGGAAATTCAGCTAAGAATTTTTTTAGTTTTTGATGAAAGACAGGCGTGAAATCTCTTTCAAAACCACCTATTCTTCCTATATTGGTGGTGAGTCGTGCACCACAAACTTCTTCATATAATTCATATATCTTTTCACGCTCTTGGAACATATAAGTGAAACCCGTTAAAGCTCCAGTATCCACGGCAATAACAGTATTGCAAACCAAGTGGTCAGCGATACGTGCGAGTTCCATGATAATAACTCGCATATAATCTACACGTTTGGGAACGGTGCAACCAATTAGTTTTTCTACGGTCATATGCCATCCCAAATTATTGATAGGCGATGAGCAATAATTTAATCTATCGGTAAGCGGAGTTATTTGATTAAATGGTCGGTGTTCCGCTATTTTTTCGAAGGCACGATGTATATATCCAACGGTTTGTTCACTGTGATATATTCGCTCACCATTCATGGTAAGTATATTTTGGAAAATACCATGTGTGGCAGGGTGTGTAGGCCCTAAGTTGAGGGTGGAAAATTCACCTTCGAGTGTATCTATTTCTATAGGATTGGTACTCATAAATTATTTTATATAACGTTGGTCAAACTCCACATTTGAATTACCATCACGACCAAAGAAACGATCATCTTTGTCGGTACGTGTTCCGTCTTCCAGTTTGTATTGTTTTAGCATGGGATGATAATCCATTTCGTCCATGTTTAATATTCTTCGCAGGTCAGGATGACCTTTAAATTTAATCCCATAAAAATCGTAAGTCTCACGCTCCATCCAGTTTGCAGCTTTAAAAATATTGCAAAGGCTATCAATGTGTGGATCTTCCATTGCCATAAAACATTTAATACGAATACGAATATTTTTTACCCATCCGTGAAACATATATACCATTCCCAATTCTCTTCCTTTTTGCTCGGGATGGTGCATTCCACATAGGTCGGTCATGAAAGTGCATTGTAATAGTTCATCGCTTTTAATGAACTCAACTAAAGGTAATAAAGCATCACGATTTATTATAAGGGTGAGCATCCCATAAGGCTCGTCAAATTCCAAAATGCTATCTGCAAATTTGGTTCTGATATGGTCTAAAACTTCTTGGTTGGTCATTAGTATATTTAATGATTTAATGATTTGCGATTTAATGATTTTCGTCCTTGCTGTAACTCTGTCCCGATAGCTATCGTGATTATCTAAGAGTTATACTAGCTAATCTGATAAGAATCTTTTAAAGCTTTGTATTCTGGACTGTTGCGGCGATTTCCACTTTCGTTTTTCACCAGCTCTTGTAGTTTGATGATGCCATCAATAATTTGTTCAGGACGGGGAGGACATCCAGGAACATATATATCCACTGGGATTACTTTATCAATACCTTGCAATACAGAATAAGTATCGAAAATACCACCGCTGCTTGCACAAGCACCAATAGCAATTACCCAACGAGGCTCGGCCATTTGATCATAAACTTGTTTCAATACCGGGCCTAATTTTTTTGCAATAGTTCCTGCTACCAATAACACATCTGCTTGGCGAGGACTAAAGCTCATTCGCTCCATTCCGAATCGAGCCAAATCGTAATTGGAACCCATAGTTGCCATAAACTCGATACCGCAACATGAAGTTGCAAAAGGCAGTGGCCACAATGAGTTTGCACGGGCAAGGCCTATAATTTTATCTACACCAGTTGCGAAAAAACCTGGACCTTCAAATCCATCGGGGGCGTTTGCTACTTTGACCATTTATATTAGTTATTAGTTATTAGTTATTAGTTATTAGTTGTGAGATTTTTGTAGTGGGTTATGAGTCTGCCAACTCTCCCCTCACAAGTAATTTATTTTATTTTGTGTGCTTGCCCTGTGTGGTCTCTCCCCTCGCAAGTGGCAACTCACAACTATTTTATTTCTCCCATTCCAACGCACCTTTTTTCAATACATAAAAAAATCCGATAAGGAAAAATGCAACGAACATTACAACTGCCAAAAACCCAGACGAGCCAAGGGATTTAAAATTTACAGCATAGGGATAAAAGAATATTACTTCTACGTCGAATAGCACAAAAAGAATAGCCGTAAGAAAATATTTCACCGAGAATTTTACACGGGCGTCACCTTGTGCTTCTATACCGCATTCAAAGTTATCTTTCTTGATTGAGCCTTTGCTTTTGGGTCCGAGCATGGGTACCAATACCAATACTAACCCTACAAAACCCAAGGCCACAATAGATTGCAGTACGATAGGCATATAGGAAGAAGAAGAAGAATCTAACATGTTTCTATTTTTGATTTTTTACGTTGCAAAAGTACGAAAAGAAGTGACAAAAAAAGAATAGAATTAGCTTCTCTTTTTCAGTATTTAAAGTGCTTAATATTAAGCGGTTTGAAAAAATCGAATGTATATATAAGCAAAGCCTGCAATTTCTAAAATCAATATCGATGGAACACCGAGTTTAAATTTCCAAACTTGGGTTTTGTGGTGGGAAGCATAATACATACCCAACAAAATTCCCAAACTTCCAAAAACTAAGGCATGCCAAAGCAGCGTTTTTTCACTAATTCTTTTTCTATAGTTCACCGAACGGTTTTTATCTATCCTCATGAGGAAAAAGCAATAGAAGTTAAAAATTAATAGGGATATAATTATATATTTCAATGTTTCAAAGATAAGTCATATTTTATGTTGTTAATACATGGAAAGGGAAGACGGAAGCTAGAAGTGGGAAACTCTTAGATGGAAGATATGTACTCTTAGATGGTGGTTACGGGCTTTGAGATGGTGCATAATAGCCGAATAAGGCTGGATTAGTGGCATGGGGCGGGCATTATTTATATGCCAGTGTGGAGACTTGCGATAAGACCACACAAGAGAGAGTGTTACGAGGGCAGAGAAATAATTTAAGCAAGTATTTGTACCAAAGGTTATTCATACCTAAATTTGACAGCTCCTAAATCTCAACTTTATGAAACACTTCAAAAATTACTTAGTAACATTTTTATTACTATTCACAGTAAGTATAAATTTGTTTGCAACAGCCCCCACTTCAACCACAGTGCCTGCCAGCAGGGTTACCTATACAGGAGCAAACCTTAACTGCTTGTCTAACCCTGGCAGCGATACCACCACCCTTAGCTTCGAGTATGGTCTCACAACCTCTTATGGCTCTACGGCATCGGTTTCGGGCACCGTATCTGGTAGTAGTGTGGTGTTTAAGTCTGCTAC
>JAWXAU010000095.1 GCA_034439655.1 Bacteroidota bacterium
GCTGCTAAGTATTCCATAATGCCTAATGCGTACAAAACATTCGTTCTTCGTATGAACATTTGCGGTAAAAATCGCCAACTTCTTGTAGCTGCAAAACGTCAGACTGTCTAAAAACTCACACCTCAAGTGTGGATTAATTATATATATATATGTTCATTACCCTAAATGTATATATATGTATTATTGTATATGCAATTTATACAAGGAACAAACAGAACACAAAGTGTGCTATTCCCTGAAACATTAGACCAGATTGTAGAGCAGGATAATGAAGTTCGTATCATTGATCTTTTTGTTGAGAGCATTCAACTTGCTGATTTTAAGTTTGTGATAAAAACAACCAAAGAAGGCAGGCCAGCTTATCATCCGAAAGATTTGTTGAAGCTCTATGTTTACGGCTACCTCAACCACATTCGCTCAAGCAGACAGTTGGAGAAAGAATGCAAAAGAAACATTGAAGTAATGTGGCTGATGAATGAACTGGTGCCTGATCACAACACAATCTCTAATTTCAGACGAGACAATGAAAGAGCCATTCGCAAAGTATTTCGTTATACTGTGAGCATCGCCAAACATTTTGATTTGATTGGCGGCACATTGGTAGCCGGTGACAGCACTAAGCTTCGTGCACAAAACTCTAAGAAAAACAATTTCACTCCCAAAAAAATAGAAAAACATATTGCATATATTGACAATAAACTTGATGAGTATAACAAAGCATTATCTGAGGCTGATGGTGACAACAAAGCAGCAATAGAAAAGCATATTGCCACGCATACAGAAAGAAAAAACGGCTACTTGGCAATGAGTGAGTATCTGGAAGAAAGCGGTGATGTGCAGGTATCTACCTCTGACCCTGAGAGCAGGCAAATGATTACCCGTAACAACATTACCGAAGTAGCATATAATATTCAAACTGTCGTAGACGCAAAATACTGCATACCCATTGACTATAAAGTGACCAATGAGAATGACAGCAAGGCAATGGGTGGTATGCTTCGCAGATCAAAAGTGATACTTCAGTCAACAGATTTTACAGCTTTATACGACAAGGGATACCATACCGGAAGCGAGATAAGAACAGGTATTGAAATGGGAATAAATCTGATGGTGGCCATACCTGATGTGGCATCAAATGCTCCTGATGAAAACTATAATGTAGCAAATTTTATATATAACGAAACAGATGATCAATATATATGTCCGCAAGGAAATATACTAAGCACCAATGGCAACTGGTACAGAAAAGACCGTGGGAATTCATTGTCTCTATAAAACGCTTCGTCATTTTCAGTCACAGGAATATACATTGGTCCGTAGGTCGGCAGTGCTTCCAGAATTTCATATTTTTTAGTTTCTGTCAATGTTCTTGTTTCGTCTGTTTTGGTTGCAAATAACTAATACCATTTCTTAAACTATAATAGTCCAAAAGAATATTTTAGTTTTTAGAATGGTAATGCCGAACTACTATATGTTTAGTTCCCCTTTTTTTGGACTATTATATATTGAGTTTCGGTATAATTATTAAATACACTCCCAAATCTGCACAATCATAAATAGTTGAAGAATTAACAATCCCTTTGACAACATTATCTCTAATTATTTTTAACTCAGCGGCGGCAAACGTTCTAAATCCCTCTAAGTCTGTCGGATTCCATTGTCTTTGTACCTCCCAAGCTTCTATCCCATCTAAATCAATTGCTATTATTGGCATATTGGCAGCAAACTGATAAGGAGTTAGTGTCGGGTAGTTCCTTGTCAAAGGATCAACACTAAAAAACCTTCCCAACCGGCAATCATTTACTCTCATCCCATAATCAACCAAGTTCCCTTCACCTGCAATCTCGTTATCATTTTCCTGTCCATTAAATCAGTATCTATAACTCCCCTCAGACGGCCCAAACATTGGTAGGGGTGCAGTATAGGTTCTGCCCGGCATGGGCATACCAAATGGATAATAATCAGTAGCGGTGACGATGAAAGCATGATAACCCAGAAATAATCCGTACTGGCAATCGCTGGTTTTTTTGTCAGCAACCACCACATGCACATTGCCAAGGTGGTTGCTCAGTTCATAATTCCGTTTACACCTGATCAGCTTTTTGGTGCTGCAAAAAGGATAGGCAATAGGGCTGTAGCACCCGTTGTCTTCCATTAGTTTCATGGACTTATATACTCCCACCCAGCTGCTGCCGTATATAGGGCTTTCGACCCCAACGAAAATAGGTAACATCCATCAATATGTCAGGGTCATATTCTTCGCCATATGTAGTTGGCCATTATATTGCCTGCCGCATTGCGAGAAGCCATTCAAGGTTTTGATTCAAGGCAGCATAGTGCTTTATAGTTTTTCAGCAGACATAGTCAATTATTTTTAGAAAGACTCACCGAATACAATGTAAAAACCAGTATTGCCATTACTCCCCATTGCGTAGTCGAGCCGCAGATTTGTATTTTCTTTTTTGTCCATTAATATGCGAATTCCAAAACCGAAATTATGTTTTGAATTTTGTATATCGAATTTGTTTTCATTTGAAAAGATATTAGCTACTCCTCCAAAAACTGCGGCACCGAATTTTTTAATGATGCGAAACCTAAATTCAGTTTGCAGAGCGGTTAAATTTTTATCACGAAATCTTCCGAAATAATATCCGCGTACATATTGGTCTCCGCCCAAAAAAGCATAATCGTAAAAAGGAACATTACCTGAATTAAAAATAGTTATATATCGGTTTGATAGTGTGAATATTGTATTCCAAGTTCTATAATACCGAAAATCTATAATCGTTTTTAAATAGTTTGATTCAGAAATATTATATGTTGAATTGAAGTTAAAATAAACTCCCGAAGTGGGGGTAAGCAAATTATTTCTTGTGTCTTTTATTATAGTGAAACCAAAGCCGGCTGTAGAATTTGAAACGAGTTCAGGGTTTAAAATGGATTGGTGAGAAGTAATATTACTATAATCTAAATACCTAATATTTGTTCCGGCAAAAATTTTATTTCCTAAGTTTTTCAAAAAATTACCCTCAAAAACAAATCGGTTGCTATTGAAAGAAAACTTATTGCTGTCAGGCGTTTTAGCACCGATTCCAAAATAGAGATCAGGATATTTTGAGTACGAAATATTTCCTTTTGTAAAATATTTTTCTTTGTTGAAAAAATAATTCCATTCGTTTTCAAAAATGATTTGTTTATTTACCGTATAATAAATTTGTATTTTCGCATTTGAAGTTCTCGTATTTGTATCATTGTACATTCGCAAAGTAAATAACGCCACAGCACCTGCATAAGTGCGGGTTTCAGGCGAATATCCAAATATGGGAACCGGAAGAACTTTAAACTTTTTATTTCTTTTTATTTCCTGTGA
>JAWXAU010000096.1 GCA_034439655.1 Bacteroidota bacterium
GAACAACAGGTATGGCTACAAATGGAATACAGACATAAGCAAAGAGCCTATGATATAAAGCAAAGATCACCATAAAGCTAACTTGTCAAAGTAGAATTAATTGTTAATTGTTAATGTTGCTGACGCCAGCACTAACAGCACAGATTTGACAACTTTGCAATCTTCCGCGATTGCAAAGTTATCAAATCTACAACTACCTGCCGCTAGGCCATTAACTATTCTCGTCTGCATCAACTGACCGATTAATAATTAACCACTATCACAGCTCCCTGCTTATCAATAATTCTGACTAATACCAAGCCTGTATAATAAGTTTTGAAATTAATTTCATTGCCATTTATTATACTAGTCTCAATTAATTTTCCTGTTATATCATAGACTTCTGCTTTGCAATTTTGTATTGGTTTACCTTCTAAAGTCAATTTATTATTGAATGGATTTGGGTATATAGAAAAACTGCTTTCGATTTGAGAGATGCCAAAGTTCCGCAACGGGACAAAGCAAGATGTATCAAGATAATCATCAAACATAATAGTTCCATGTGGTACTTTATATTGGTGAACGCCATCAATATATTTGCAACTAATTAGATTTTCGTAAGACTTCCTAAATGGTTGAAAAAGACCG
Source organism: Bacteroidota bacterium (assembly GCA_034439655.1). Lineage (NCBI taxonomy): Bacteria > Pseudomonadati > Bacteroidota > Bacteroidota bacterium. Next base: position 628 of record JAWXAU010000096.1, read on the forward strand.
CTAATAATCCAACACCCTCTATCAATTCAAATCTCTGTTTATAGTACCCAAGATAATGGCTGCTATCCCCAAGCATCTTTCTGTATTTCTGTGCATTGCTTGTAAAAGGAATTGTTAATAGTGAAAGTAGGATTATTTTAATAGTTGTATTTTTCATGGTGCAGAAATTTGAAGCAATAATAGTAAGTTCTTTTGTTTTATAAAAATCATTTAATTGCTTTACGCATTACACGAGTTTATCACAAAGGTTGCCTACAGAAAAAAAAATGTGGTACTAATACTGACAGATTAGAAATTAGGTAGCAAAAGATTCTGCACATTGCAAAAGCCTGAAATATAGCCTGAAGCTTCGGGCGGATACATTTTTATTTACAATAGTGATAGTGGCTGAACAACAGTATTGTAATCACTAGAAGGGTGCACATTTGCAAAAGCAACTACCCAATGCGGCGGTTGGAAACGGCACTGTTGTTCTGACCACGGTTTTTGTTCCGACCCTTCGGAACAAAAAATCACCTTTGTAAATAAAAAAGCTTTTTGCTTCGTTTTTGGCTTCAAAAATGAACGCCTTCGCGGCGAGCGAGACGGCGAAAATAGCTTTGCGAAAATATCGGTCGTGTCTTGAAAATATATATGCCACAATTATATATTATTTTTGCCCCACCAAATAAATATATAATGACCACTACACACCGCACAATAAGAGCAAATACAGGATCCACACTGCAATGCAAAGGCTGGATACAAGAAGCTGCATTGCGTATGCTCTGCAATAACCTAGACCCTGATGTGGCCGAACGTCCCGAGGATTTAATTGTATATGGTGGATTGGGAAAAGCAGCCCGCAATTGGGAGGCTTTCGACCTAATTGTAAAAGCACTGAAAGATTTAAATGATGATGAAACATTATTAATACAAAGCGGAAAACCCGTTGGTATTTTACCTACGCATAAAGATGCCCCACGTGTATTAATTAGCAACTCGATGTTGGTCCCTAAATGGGCTACCTGGGAGCATTTCCGCGAATTGGAAGCCAAAGGTTTGATGATGTACGGACAGATGACTGCCGGCAGTTGGATATATATAGGAAGCCAGGGAATTGTGCAGGGAACTTATGAAACTTTTGGCGAAGCAGCAAAGCAACATTTTAATGGCACACTCAAAAATACACTTACCGTAACTGCCGGACTTGGCGGTATGGGCGGAGCACAGCCACTTGCTGTTACTATGAATGGTGGTGTTTGCTTGGCTGCTGATGTGGTACAATGGCGTATCAAAAAGCGTTTGGAAACACGCTACCTAGATATGATGTGTATGAGTATCGATGAAGCAATTGACCTTGCTGTGCGACATAAAAATATTGGTGAAGCAGTTTCTATTGGGGTATGTTGTAATGCGGTCGATTTGCTCGAACGTATGATAGAAAGAAATATAACTCCAGATTTATTAACAGATCAAACCAGTGCACATGATCCTTTAGTAGGATATTATCCGCAAGGATTGCCTGAAGAAGTTGCAGATGCTTTGCGTAAATCAAATCCCGATGAATATATAAAGCTCTCTTATAAAACCATGGCTCACCATGTGGAGTTAATGCTCGAATTACAAAAGCGTGGAGCTGTTACTTTCGATTATGGAAATAATTTGCGTGCACGGGCATTGGAAGCAGGTGTAACAAACGCATTCGATTTTCCTGGATTTGTACCCGCATATATACGTCCGCTTTTCTGCGAGGGCAAAGGTCCTTTCCGATGGGTAGCACTAAGTGGCGACCCCGAAGATATATATACTACCGATAAAGTTATTATAGAAATGTTTCCCGAAAACGAAGGGCTGCAACGCTGGATGAAAATGGCTCGTGAGCGTATCGCATTTCAAGGATTACCTGCTCGTATATGTTGGCTAGGCCAGGGCGAAAGAGAAAAAGCAGGATTGGCATTTAATGAATTGGTTCGCACTGGCAAAGTAAAAGCACCTATTGTAATAGGTCGCGATCATTTAGATACAGGTTCTGTTGCATCGCCCAATAGAGAAACCGAAGCTATGCTCGATGGCAGTGATGCCGTGGCCGATTGGCCCGTATTAAACTCTTTAATAAATACAGCCGGCGGAGCAAGTTGGGTTTCGCTGCATCATGGTGGCGGAGTAGGCATGGGTTATAGTATACATGCAGGTATGGTAATAGTAGCCGATGGTACCGAAGATGCCGCCATCCGATTAAAACGTGTATTACACAACGACCCAGCCATGGGTGTTATACGCCATGCCGATGCGGGTTATGATATTGCTATTGATACAGCAAGGAAGCATAGATTGGATTTGAAGGAAAGGTTGAAATAATTATAGACCCTGAAACAATCCCGATAGTTATCGTGGACAGGGTGACGTCGCAACGGCAACGCAATCAGGCGTCAGCGTCATGCTGAACTCGTTTCAGCATCTCATTGGCCACCATCTCTATAATAATTCCTACTGACACCCTCAGCGGAGTCGAAGGGTAATATTATACTCTTTTTTGGGCATGCCGCCGAAGCGTCGTCGGGCTATTCGCTGCAAGTCCTCGTTCGTCCGATAGCTATCGGACCCTCACTGCGGCCTGCCAGCGGCAGGTCCGCTACTATCCCTCACGCGGCTTACGCCTTAAATCAAAAAAACCTCACAGGAATGTGAGGTTTTTTTGAAATTAATTTATTGATTATTGTTAATTCTATTGTACTAAATTTATTGATTAACAAAAAATCCAGTACCAGCCTTGAATACTGATGATATAGATATTAATTTACCGTTTTTATCTTTAAAACTACTAGTAGTACCTCTATATATTGTTACATCAACATATCCCACATTCACTTCCTTGTATATTTCAACAGGTATGATACATCAATCCATTCAATAACAGTAAGCGTTAGAAAATGCATACTGTCTTTATTTCTTATATTGTATCGCCCTGTCATTGTCGGCAAATATATAATATTATAGTTGGGTTGCAAACCCATTTCCTTTCTCAAGCCGATTGCATCCCCCCGCCGCGGCGGGGCTATCGCAGACGGCTCGACTCGTGTACATGTATAGCTTTATGTGTCATGATTTTTCTCTACAAATATAATTAAGAAAACTAGGTCAATAAAATTACTTTATATATAATTTTGATTGGCGTTTTCCGCTAATAAAAACCCGTCTCCGATTTAACAGATTCTTCGTCACGTCTTTAAGCTCAGTTTATAGTTTTAAGGATAGACTATGCCCTTTCGCCGCGGCGAACAGAATGACGTTGTGCTATCAGGCGATCGTGACCCGTAACTCCACCCTTCGACTCCCATTCGGCTAAGCTCATGGCAGGCTGCTCAGGGTTGCAATTGTCTACAACAATCAGGCGTCAGCAATCCGCCGCGGCGGAGTAAATCGTAATTCGTTTTCGATTCATGAGATTGCCACGCGGGAGCCGCTCGCAATGACGGTGTGCTATTATCCCAAATACTTCTGATACATATTCCACCAACGCTCGGGTATTTCGTCTTTACATGCTTGTTGATAATCTTGGTAGGAGCACGGAACCATATGTGGGCCGTGGTGTGCATGTTGGTTTACCTGCGTGGGCACTTCCATCCACCAGCGTTCGGTGCGTTTGCTTTTATAAAAATTTATACTATGTGCGTTGTCTTTTAAACCTATTACAAACTTAAAAAAATCATCAGGATTTTCGTCAGGATGTTCACGATGGCGAGCCATATAACCATCCACTACATACCATATAATTTGTGCGGCAAGTTTGGCAGTTTGTTTATTTATATCGTTCGATGGATTGATACCATTGAGTGTGAAAACCTTGAGGCTTTGTCCCATGCCACCATAGCGTGCAAGGCGGCATACTTCATCACCAAACAATCCATTGGGCGACCCATCTGTAGTGCCCGGAGCATCGCTCATTCTTACTGAACGCATGTCCAAACTTAGTATATCACAACTACGCAGCACGGGCTCCACTTCTTCCATATGGGTATTTACCCAGCCCAATCTAAATGCATCGAAATACATATGTTGAAATGCTTCGAGGGCTAAGGGATCGGTCATATAGGTTTGGTAAGCCAGCAAACTTAAGTTGAATAAAAAGTTAGGTTTATGCACCACCATTCTACTTAGCGGGCCATGCTTTCCAAGATCTATAGCAGGACTTATCATGCCTAAAGTTACCATTAAATCTTGTTCCTCAAACCCCCGGTAAATGGCGTAGTCCCAACGATTATCGGCACTTATAAAAATGGGCATTACTTTCCGTTCGAGCAAATAACTCATTACATGAGAAATGGCAAATTCTGTATCTTCGGGGTCAATCGTTGTTATAATATTTCCGAGGTCAACAATTTCTATTTGATATATTTGCGAGAGACGATATAGTTCAGCACGAACAGTATCGGCAGCACGGTCATCGAAACCTATAATAGCCATTTGCACCTCGTCGAGGCCGGGCATAATATCTATATATAACTGACTTTTGGTAAACCACGACTGCCCGTGGGCATCTTGCGGCAAATCGTCGGGGTGTATGGGTCTAAAGTAATGATTAATTTCCATCGCTACAAAGAAACAAAGCAAGGTTGCATTTGGCAAACTTAGTTAACCACAGAGCTATTGATAGTGTATATTTTTTTGTATTGAATTCAACCTTTGCTCAGCACCACAATTTTTTGCCTGAGTATTTCTTTTCCACTTTGTTTGTGAAGTACTATTATATATATTCCGGGAGCAAGTGGGCTTTTATCGAATTGTAATATATATTTATTGTCTTTAAAAACTGTGGCGTTCCACACGGCATCAATGCGTTTGCCATCCATCGTAATAATATCAAGTGTATATATATTACTTTCTCCTGCATCAAATTCTATAGTAGCAATATCCGTCATCGGATTGGGATATATAGTTAATTTATTTTGTGGTATTATAGTTTGTGCCGTATCCTGCGGGCGGCCAATTTTTGCAATATAAGTGCTCCATGATTGTGATGAATTTCCAAAGGCAGCGGCCATCCATGCATGTCCATTACCGCGGGCATTCACGAAGACATTTCCTGTATAATCTCCCCAGCGATCTACATTATTTTGTGCGGCAGAAGTTTTCACACTGTTATCACCCTTGCGAATTAATGTAGAAGATGAAAACACAAAATCATTATCACAGATCACGGCACGGCATTCAGGGAAACGGTCTTGCCCACTGGCCAAAAAAGAAATTAAAGAAGTTTGATTTAAGCTATCGTTCGTGAAGGGGCACACTACTGGGTAGGCATAGTCCACACTGCCCAGCCCAAAGGTTTGCCATGTGGCTATATTGTTACCCGCATCGAAACGTATATAATAGAGTTTCCCGAAATTGTTTGCGTCTTTGCTCACAAAAACCGAATGTATAATACCATTTTGCCAGAATGCATCTCTTATGCGGCAGCGTCCTTGGTCTAGTTTTATGGTAGAATTCTTTTGCAAAGCATCTATGGGCGGGCTATATCGGTCTATAGTAAGAGTATTACTAACCACATCACTATTGTCGGCAGGAGTTTTAATTTTGTATATAGATAGTTTGTCGCCACCTGCCGCTATGTTACTCAAAAAATACATATAGTTATCATAAGTAACGGAGGCAGGATGATAAACGGGAACCAAATTAAAGGGGCTTCCACTTAAACTCCCACGTAAATTTATTTGCAGGGGTTGACCACTATAGGCACCCGTTTTTCCAATTTGAAATATAACCGAAGATACAAAATCATTATTGGCATCGAACAAATTTCCACTCACAAATATGTCATGCGAATTGATAGCTAAGCTAGGATAATCTAACCAATTGCTTGGCCAATTCCCTGCAATTTTATATTTATATATATGCCAATTATTATAATCGTTTGCACCTACAGAAGTTAATATAACGAGGTTACTATTTGTAGGTTTATTACCATATAATAATGCGATAACAAATCGTTGGGAGGTATGGTCGTACACGATACGTGGGTCATAACAATAATGACCAGTTAAAGTGGGGTCATTTATAATTGCGGAAAAGTTTTTCTCCAATAATTTTTTACCTATAGTATCAAAAACAAAAATAGAAGAATTAATACAACTAATTACAATATTGCCATTGGAAGCTGCGATGCTGTTATCGGTAGGGGTGAAAGGCAATGGCTGGTTTCCCGCAAATTTTTTCACTACTTGTGGCGAGTCAAAATATATTTTTCCTGCCTGCATGTCCTCGCCATAGTATTTGGCAATCGTTTTCTTTTTTTCTATTTTATTATAATAACCAGTAGTGTCTTCAGGTTCATCGTCTTTGTGCTTGTTGAGGGTAAATAGTTGGAAATTAAAAGTAGGAGAAAGGGTATCGATATTATATACCGTTTTGTATAATGGTAGGGTTATTTGTTTGTTGTAGGGAGTTTGGGCGGAGGCAAAGAAAGTATAAAGTATAAAGTATATAGTATATAGTACAGGTTTGTGATTATAATTAATAATTATTCTTTGCCCATGCGAAAAGCATGTTAATTTTCGAATCGATATTAAATATTTTTGCAGAGGCATCAGCCCACAAATATAAAACAACTATTTTTGCCCACCGAATATATGTTTACACACGATCACACCATACGCGTACGTTACGCAGAAACAGACCAGATGGGCGTTGTGCACCATAGCAGCTATGTGTTGTATACCGAAGAAGCACGCACGGAAGCATTGCGTTCGCTAGGTGTGAGTTATAAAAATGTGGAAGACTGGGGTGTAGCCATGCCCGTTTTTAATATGAATTTCGATTTTAAAAAGGCAGCCTATTATGATGATCTATTGACCATTAAAACTATTTTGCAAGAAACCCCGACTGTACGGATAAAATTTTTGTATGAAGTATATAATCAAAAAAATGAATTGCTCACACAAGCCCAAGTAACTTTATACTTCGTAGATAGAGCCACAGGCCGGCCAACGCGATGTCCCAAGTATTTGTTGGATTTATTGACACCGTTTTTTTAATTACAGTATTTCATTTTTGTTTTGATATTGATGTAACATTTATCATCATAATCATAAATCAAAAAATCGTTTATAATAACAATATAATGAAAACTTGGATGGATATATACAACTTGTCCTTTGGTGTTGATAATAGTGACTTGTGTGCCATTCTTAGCCACAGCCAAACCATTGATAAATTCTGGTTCTCTATCATAAGTGGTTGGAGTAAGCTGTTTCCCTTTTTTGTCAATCAATGAATATCGGTTGTTTTGGTACACAATAGCATATCCCTTATCAAACGGACTACTATAATAGTTCCCAATATCAACCACCCAATCATATACCGATGATATCATTTTTTCTCCTTGCCAATTAATAAATCCCCACTTGCCGTTTTCTTTTACTGGAGCTAATCCGTTGGCAAATCGAGCAGCATAATCGAAGCGAAAAGATATTGCAACCTTACCTTGGGTATTACAAAACCCTGCTTTTTTGTCCTTAATTGCACGTATTAACTTTTCGTTCACACTTTCTAATGCGATAAATTCTTTGCCTTTTATGGTAGGGGCCATATCATACTCGCAGGGCATACTTTCTATTCCGTTTTTGTTTACCATGCCCCATTTGCCATTCTTTTTAACCCATGCCAAGCCATTTTTAAATCCATAAGCATATTGATATATAAAAGGGATAATTTCTTTTCCCGTTTTATCTATAAACCCATACAATGTATCTCTGTGCAACACTGCCAGCCCTTCCGAGAATCCATCATAACGATAATCTATATAGTTTTCTTCATTATAGTTTTTTGCCTTTTTTTCTTCTTCTGGCACTACTTTATCGTATTTAAAAGGTATTTTTTCTGTGCCGAGCGAATCAATAAAACCCCATTTATTCCCAAGTTTAGCTAGTGAAAGTCCTTCATTAAAAGGATATACTTTTTGATATTTTATGGGAACCATGAAACCCGTTTTCATATTGCGGAAACCATAAGCATATTGCCCATTGAGTGGTTTAGAAAACTGTAACATTTCATTTGGAAGCTTTTCCATAGTGGTGTATTCGCAAGGCAGTATTTCTTTCCAGCCAGTATCAACCAAACCCTTGTTACCATACACTTCAACGATAGCATATTTATCACCGTCAAAAAAACCAGCTTTTGTATATTTAATATTGCCCAATACTTTCCCTTTAAAACTATAACGTGTTTCTTTATATTGTTCGTCGAAAGCGGTATAACACTTTTCGTTTTCATAAAAAAAAAGCAGGCGATAACCTGGGCTCAGAATCTCGCCTTTTGTATTTATCAAAAAAAACTTTCCCGCTTTTTTCACCACGGCATGTTCTCCTTCAAAAAAAACTGCTTGGTTAAACTGCGGGTCAATCAATATTTTTTTGCTGGTATCGCAGTAGCCCCATAAAGTGTCTTTACGGTAGGGCACAAGGTCGTAGCGTTGACTCATGGCTGTGAGACAACTATAAAAGATGGAACAAAAAAGGGAAAACTTTTTCATATCAAGGTTAACGAAATCGCCCGCAAATTATTGCTTAATTTTGAAAATAGTAATACCATTTTTTGGGTATTTTTAAATGTCGACTTTTAACTTTCCAAAAGCTCTAAACTTTTGGAAAGTTAAAAGACAGATTTCTACTTTATAGAAACACAGAATAAAGTTTCATAATTTTTACCGTAATTCGTAATTTAATCCGCCGCTGGCGGACGTAATTTTTTTCTATGCTACAATTTCAAACACAATCTTTCGATCAATTAAGCACCCGCCATTTGTATGAATTGCTTAGGGTTCGCAGTGAAGTATTTGTGGTAGAACAAAAATGTATTTTTTTGGACCTTGATAACCACGACCAATTTTGCTACCATGTGCTAGGGCTCAACGGGCAATCGGATGTGATGGCCTATACACGTATTGCTCCTCCGGGTGTATTATATAATGAGCCATCTATTGGAAGGGTACTCACTTCGCCCTTATACCGTGGGCGTGGCATGGGCAAGTTGCTGATGGACTATTCTGTGAAGCAGTGTGAGCAAATGTTTCCCAATGCCCCCATCAAAATTATGGCACAGGAATATTTGGAAAAGTTTTACAGCGATTTGGGTTTCAAAACTACCAGTGAAGCTTTTGAGGAGGATGGAATTTTACACGTGTACATGTTGCGGTGATAGGGATTCAGGAGTGGGGATTCAAGATTCAGTTCGCCGCCGGCGAATAGGTTATTGCAGATATTAGTCGGGCATCGCCCCCTAAACTCGGATTTTCGAATACCTACTGCATCTAACCACTCTTCGACTCCCTTGCGGCTATGCACAAGGCGGGTTGCCCAGAGTTGCATTTGTAAATATAATAAACGCTAATGGCCAATCCCATTCGCCGCGGCGAACTAACCACAGTTTTTTCAAGTAACTTTCGTTCCATTCGGTCGTTGAGTAATACCTTTGAACCCTTAATTAAATAACATGAGAATTTATACTAAAATTTTAATCTGCCTGTTAGCTATCGGAACCCTAGGCAGTCCGCTGTTTGCTCAAAAAGGCAAAAATAAAAAGAACAAAAATGTAGTGCCACGAGGTTGGCAACATAACGACCTTAAGAAGGACAAACATTTCGGCGTGAGTGATAACAGGGCATATACCGAATTGTTAAAAGACAAAAAATCTACACCCATTATAGTAGCAGTAATAGATGGAGGAACCGATGTAAGCCACAAGGATTTAAAAAATGTGTTGTGGGTCAATCCAAAAGAAATAGCAGGCAATGGCAAAGATGATGACAACAATGGTTATATAGACGACATTAATGGTTGGAATTATATAGGTGGTAAAGACAGTATGGTAGAGGAAGACACCTATGAAGCCACTCGTATTTATGGTAAGTTCCGTGGCAAATATGAAAGTATGGATCCTTCAAAAATTAGTGATAAAGACCGCAATGAATATGAGTTGTATCAAAAGGCAAAGGAATTTCATTTGAAAAAAGTAGAAGAAAATAAGAAGCAAATAGAAGGAATAGAAACGTTGAAGAAAGCATTTGAAAGCATTCGGAATAAAATAGGGAAAGACAAAATAAGCAAAGAAACGCTCGATGCATATAAGCCCGAGGGTGATGTAGAGCAACAAGCCATATTTTTTATGAGACTTTTATTCAAAAACAAGCTCCCCGATTCCTTTTTGTTCGATCAGTTAGGTGGAGAGTCTGCCCAAAAATCATTAGACTATAGTTTGAACCCCGATTTTAACCCGCGAACAATAGTGGGCGATAATTACGATGATATCAACGAACGTTATTATGGCAATAATACCGTTGGTGGCCCTAGTGCGGTGCATGGTACCCACGTGGCAGGTATTATAGCCGCCGAACGTAATAATGGCTATGGCATGGATGGCATAGCTGACAATGCAAAAATTATGGTGCTGCGTGTAGTGCCCGATGGCGACGAACGAGACAAAGACATTGCAAACGCCATAAGATATGCGGCCGACAATGGAGCAAAAATTATCAATATGAGTTTTGGAAAGGATTTTTCACCAGGCAAGACCAAGGTCGACGAAGCTGTAAAATATGCAGTTTCTAAAGGTGTAATTTTGGTGCATGCAGCAGGTAATGATAGTAAAAATAATGACAAAGATGATAACTTCCCCTGCGATGTTTATGATAACTCCGCCGATACGGCATCTACGTGGATTGAGGTAGGGGCTTCTAATGCTAAAAAGGATAAAGCACTGCCTGCAAGTTTTTCAAACTATGGTAAAAGCAATGTCGATTTATTCGCACCAGGCACTCAAATATATGCTACCGTACCCGACAATAAATTTCAAAGCCTACAGGGAACAAGTATGGCTGCACCTGTTGTAGCGGGTGTTGCGGCATTGGTATGGTCTTATTTCCCAGAACTTACTGCAGTGCAAGTAAAACAAATTCTTATTAATAGCACGGTGCTGATGAAGAAAAAAGTAATCGTGCCAGGCACTAAAAAAGAGAAAGTAAAAATGAAAGATCTTTGCCAATCGGGAGGTGTAGTAAATGCATATAATGCTGTGAAAATGGCGATGGAAATTACGGGCAAAAAATAACTAGGATGTTGAAGTTTATTATATATACTTTGGTATTCTATATGATATACCGATGGCTTTCTGGAAACAGTAGTAGAAGCGGCAATAATTTTTACGTGTTCAACAATTATTATAATAAACCCCAGGAGCAAAAAACAGGGAAAGTAGAAATTACCCCAAAGAAAGATGATGGGAGCAGCTTTACCGACTATGAAGAAATTAAATGAAACGCAGAGTTAAAAAAGCTTTAACAGTCGTTTTAATACTTGTTATTTTAACAAATATATATATTGTAGTAACGGGTCAGTTTTATGTGTATACGGCTCTATGGAATAACTATGCAAACATCGACGATTGGAAAATATTTAACAACCGCAAGGTAGCAACCGCAAATCCTGAGAATTTACCCAAACATAAAGATTATAATACCGAAACCCTAAAAAGCAATTATATAAAATGGCTTGAAGATTATAAAACAGTTGCTTTTTTAGCTGTTAGAAACGACTCCGTATTACACGAACAATACTGGAATAATTATGGGCCCGACAGTGCAAGTAATTCTTTTTCTATGGCCAAAAGTGTGGTAAGTATATTGGTAGGGATTGCGATTGATGAAGGAAAAATTAAATCCATAGACGAACCAGTAAGCAATTATATAAGCCGCTTCAAAGAGGGTGCTAGAGCTAAGCTTACTATTAAGCATTTGTTGCAAATGAGTGCAGGATTCGACTGGGTAGAAAGTTACGTAAACCCTTTTGGATTGACTACAGAAGCGTATTACGGGGACGATTTAGAAATGCTCAGTAACAAATTGGATGTTGTTAACGAACCCGGGAAAGTATTTAATTACCAAAGTTGTAATCAAATTTTTTTACAACAAATTTTAAAAAAGGCTACGGGTAAAAATCTTTCTGAATATTTATCGGAGAAGCTATGGAAACCTTTGCATGCCAATCGAGATGCATCATGGAGTACTGATAAAGCAAATGGCAATGAAAAAGCCTTTTGTTGCATTAATTCCAATGCACGCGATTTTGCTAGAATAGGTATGCTTTTTTTACACCAAGGCAAATGGAAAGGGCAACAAGTGGTAAGCAAGGAGTGGGTTGCCCAATCCATAAACCCTGCTGCTATTATAGATGAGCACGGCAAACCTTGCGATTTCTATGGCTACAGTTGGTGGCTTACAAAAATACCATACAAAGGAACCGAGCATCAGGTATATTATATGCGAGGTGTATTAGGTCAGTTTACAATAGTGATCCCCGATTATGAACTTGTAATAGTGAGGCTTGGCGAAATACGTAGTTCGAAATCAATTGGAGAACATCGGCCTGATATATATCAGTATATGAATTCCATTTTAGAAGCATATTGCCAATAATATATGAAAAACCTAAGCGGGAAAGTTGTATTGATAACAGGAGGTAGTTCAGGCATAGGTAGGGCATTGGCTGTAGAATTTGCCAAGCACGAGTGTAAACTCTTTTTAACAGGTCGTAACATACAGGAACTTGAACAGACTGCGTTGCTTTGCCGAAAGCATGCAAAAGATATATATATAGAAAAATTAGATGTATCAGTTGCAAATGATATAACAATTGCTATTGAAAAGGTATTATATACATTTGGAAAGGTTGATATTTTGATTAACAATGCAGGTATGAGCCAACGCTCGCTAATTGTTGAAACACCTATCGATATTGACCGTAAACTCATGGAAGTAAATTATTTTGGCACCATCGCATTAACAAAAGCCTTATTACCCAATTTCGAAAAGATTGGAGGTGGACACATAGTAGTTATCAGCAGCATGGTAGGTTTGTTTGGTTTTAATAGCAGGTCGGCGTATGCAGCTTCTAAACATGCACTACATGGATTTTTTGAAACCTTGCAAATAGAACAACCTATCAAAAATCTATATACTACTATTATATGCCCTGGCAGAATAAAAACTAATATATCACTGTCAGCCATTACAGCTACAGGGCAGGCTCACGGGCAAATGGATGAAGGACAATTAAATGGAATTCCTGTGGAAATATGTGCACAGAAAATAATAAAAGTTATGCATCAAAAGAAATATTTATATATCATAGCACGTGAAGAAAAATGGTTGTGGCTAATTAAAAGACTATATAGAAACTTGTTTATTAAAATTGCAAGGAAATTAAAAACGAATTAGGTTTTTAATGTATTATACCGAAACTCAATATATAATAGTCCAAAAGAAAGGGACTAAATGTATTGTAGCTCGGCATTACCATTCTAAAAACCAAATCCGCCGCAGGCGGAGAACTATTTTAGGTTAAGAATTGGTATTACGTCATTGCCGAAGCGGCGAACCGGGTTTGCGAAGAACGAAGCTTCACCGCGGCGAACCGATAGGATTTAGCGAGACTGCCTCACTACCGAAGAAGGTTCGGAATGCTCGCCATGACGTTGATTATTATACAAATAAAATCACTGCCAATGATACCGAACTTATAATTACCCAAAGTGCAATAGCCTGTATAAATGGTTTAGCTCCCACCGCTTTTAAGTTTTCCAAACTAAGCCCTGTTCCTATTAAGAACAAAGTTAAGGACAATCCTTTTTTAGAAATTAGAACGGCCCCATCATATATATATTTATAATCGGGCAAATAGGTGCTGATGCACATTGCTATAATAAAAAACCCAATAAAAAAAGGAATTTTGACACCCTTTCCATTACGTTTATATATAATAGCGGAGACTATAGAAAGGGGAATTATCCATAAGGCACGTTCTAGTTTTACGGTAGTTGCCACTTGCAATGCTTCTTGTCCAAATTTGGATGAAGCACCCACCACGGAACTTGTATCATGAATGGCAACGGCACTCCATAATCCAAAATCGTGTTGGCTCATATTTAGTATATTTCCCAACCACGGAAATAAAATGAGTGCCATAGAATTGAGCACAAACACAGCTCCTAGGGCCATACTTATTTGTTTTTCATCGGCCTCTACTATAGGTGAAACCGCAGCTATAGCACTTCCCCCACATATAGAAGTACCGCTTGAAATAAGAAAAGAAGTTTTTTTATCAACCGACAACCATCGGCCTATAAAAAAACCGGCAATTAAAGTGAGAACGATTGTGCAAATTGTAAATACAAAACCTTCTTTACCCACATGCAGGGCTTCTTGTAAATTCATCCCAAACCCTAAACCTATTACACAAATTTTTAATAGAAGTTGTGTTGCTTTGCTATTGAGTTGCTTAAATGGATTTCCAATAGTTTGTGCTACTATAAACCCAAATAACAATGCAAGTGGTGGGTCGATAAAGGGCGTAAAACATAGAACTACCAATACCACAAATGCAATTTGCCGATATATAATATTGATGGATTTAAACACGCCGGTTCTATAAAATTAGAACGCAAAGATGCTAAATAATTTTCGATTTGCTAAAAAAATATCCAATCTAATTTGGAATCTGGTTCTTTGTTTTAACTTTGATTGTATAATTACGAACCTTGGTTTTTGGTATTAGGTAATACTTGTCAGAAAACTCCTCTTTTTCGTTACGCTTATTAAAACGATAGTCATTTATATAATAAACTCCCTTGTTTTTTAATTTCCTCCGCCCGCTTGCGGAGTCAAAAGACCACTTTCGACCCAAACACCGAGTTGCAGTTCAGACACTTTGTATACCTAAGCAAATCTAAAAATAAGGCAGTAGTTCCATTAGACCGCTATTTGATAATAAGAAAAAACCGATAGGGTACTTGAATAAGTCAAATAGTGACTCATGCAGATACCCTAGCGGTGTCACTTAATAAAAGTAACAAGTTTTTTATTTAATCAACAGTTCTAATTCAACTCTTCTATTTTGCATTTTTCCTACGGCAGTAGCATTTGTAGCTATTGGTTTAGTTTCACCAAAACCTGTAGCATCTATTCTACTAATGTCTACGCCTTTGCTTACGAGATACGTTTTTACAGCGTCTACGCGAGCTTGAGAAAGTGAATAATTGGCGTTGTCATCACCCACATTATCGGTATGACCACCCATTTTCAAATTATAATCGGGGTACTCTTTAAGAATACTTACTATTTCATTAAGCATAGCATAAGAAGCAGGTACTATAATTGATTTACCAGTTTCAAAATTAATTCCTCTAGCGGCAAACTGTAAACGCTTTTTTACTTCAGCTTTTATAACGGGGCAACCATTAGCTGTACCCTCGCCTTTGGTAGTGGGGCATTTATCGTCGGTATCTATTATACCGTCACCATCTGTATCGAGAGGGCAGCCTCTGTTATCAACCTTAACACCGGATCTGGTATCAAGGCATTTATCTTCAGCATCAATTATCCCGTCTCTATCACTATCGGCAGTACAACCTGATGCGTCCACTTTAATCCCTTTTTCGGAACTGGGGCATTTATCCTGTGTGTCCTCTACGCCGTCTCCATCGGTATCAGGACATCCTTTGAACATGTCCAATCCTTTTGAGTTCGGGCATTTGTCTTTTGAGTCTTCTACACCATCGCCATCGCTATCAGGGCATCCTCTAAAACGTGCTAGGCCTGGTACATCGGGGCACACGTCATCAAGATCCGACATTCCGTCTTTGTCCCTGTCAGGGCAGCCGCCCATAGAGGCAGGGCCGGTCATTTTTGGGCACTTGTCTAAATAATCCGCAGTACCATCTCTATCTTCATCTACTGGGCAGCCGTCCTTATCTACCGTCACTCCAGTTGGGGTCTTCGGGCATTTGTCTTTACTGTCTTTTACCCCATCCCCATCTTCATCTTTTTTACCAGTCGAAGTGCTATCGGGTTCTTCATTATTATATGGAGGAAGATTAAGATTAGAGCTTTTTGCATCGGCGGTTACTGACCACATACAAAAGACTATTGCCACAAGTGGTAGCAAAAGTGGCCTTGAATTTTTCATTGAGTTCATGATTTTTTTTGATTAAAGAGTGGTTATTATTTATTGAAACATTTTCTTCGAATCGGAAAATGATATTGCTGCAAAATTGAGTTTTAACCGCAGCTTGCACATTACATTATTCTATGTATTTGTTGCATCTTTCACGCATTTGTTAAGTTATGATTTTTATATATTAACCTAAAAACAAAAACAACATACAAACTTATATTTGTATATCGAAGGGTGAATGTTTAAGCAAAAAAAGGGAACGGAAGATCACCAAAAAGCCAAAGACTATCGGATATAAACCATCAATATAAAATCAAAAAAGCTACCCGAAACCCAGATGACTTTAGCAAATATCATCAAATACTAATACCAATTCTTAAGCTAAAATAGTTCTCCGCCTGCGGCGGATTTGGTTTTTAGAATGGTAATGCCGAACTACATGCCGAAAGCCTAGCAAGGTTGCCGGGGGATTAGTCCCCCTTTTTTTGGACTATTATATATTGAGTTTCGCTTTAACGTACTACTTCTTTTTTATTAAGCCTCCCCAAAGTGCAATCTTCACCGAAAGCCGCTTAATTAAAAGCAAGACCTGTTTCCCAACTAAAGTTGTTTATAAACAAGTCCATTACCGTTTGTTCTAAAAGGTTATCTTCTGCGTATTTGCAACCCATTTATGCAGTTAAATAATTTTTCTTTGTTTGATACATCAACAAATATCCTCGCTTGTTTGGCTCACTCAAAAAAGAATGGCTTACCAATTTTTCTACACCATTTTGATTCTCAAAAAATGGAGAAAGCAATTTTTCAACTCTGCTTTCTATAACTCCAATTCTTTTAGCGAACTCTATAAAATCTTTTTTGCAGGGGTGGTTGTTCTTTTTGTATTCATTACTTTTAAAGTCATCCGCAAAAAGTCCTTTGCTTAAAGCGAAATCAGAATCATCTACATGCAATCTAGTGTTCACCAAATCATACGCTGGGCTTAATAAATAATCTCCCTTTGAAGATTCAAGTAATGAAAAGTTTTTCAAATGTGCATCCCCATTTGAAAATAAAAAATTGAACACAACCAATGAAAAATATTTTTCTATTTCAACTCGCCATGCGGGCACAAACTTTTGCATTAGTATTCCCAATTCCTCATAACTGGATTCATATTTCTCACTTGAATTCAAAGTTGTTTTTTCCGACAGCGAAGCAAAATCTTCCTGTCCCCACTTTGTTTTTTCGTTTGCGACTTTAGCACCTGCCTTACTGGCAGGCAGGTCAAATCTTCGGGTGATGTATGCTGGTTCTCCGTCATTAAAAAATATCAAAGCATTATCTGCAGTGTTGATTCCATAAACCTGCTTCGCAATTTGCATAGTTAAATGTTCGTTGGCTGGAACTTCTTTTGCTTTTTTCAGCAATGAAGGTATTGGTTTTAATATATGTGTTCCTTGTTCATTTTCGTGAGTTAATCGCAGAACATTTTTATCCATCACCATACTTATTTTGGTTTGAAATCCTGAAACAGAAATCCGTTTCATGTTTTCAAGAAACTCAGCCAAGGTATCTTCATTTTTTTGAGGTGACGGCATAGTGAGAATATGGCTAACTGTTTTTCCGTAAAACAATTTGCGAAGACATGATGGGCTGTATGTTTCAAACCCTTCACCTAACGTACCGGGGCAAACGTTAATTGACAATGGAGAATTGAAAATTAATAATTTTGGTTCAGAGTCTTTCATCTTACTCATCTTTGTTTTGAAGTAATCGAATTATTTCAGTCAGGTCATTTATTATTGAATCGCATTGAGACTTTTCTATAAACCATGTTTGATATAATAATTCCATCCAGTATTCAGTTTCATTTGCTTCTTTCAATGTAATGGAAAGTTTATGAATAATGTCTGCTTTACTTTCCGCATGCTCCGATTCTCTATCCATTGCACCAATTGAAGTTCCTGAACGAAGCAATTGTTTTGACAACGCAAACTCTTTCTTTTCAACTGAAAGAAATTTATAAAGGTTTACAACCCTAATTGCAAACGCAAAACTCTTGTCTTTTATCAAATTCTCTTTCACAATAATTATCCATTATCAATTCGCTTTACTGTTATATTTCCAATTGTATCTGCTGTTGCTGTTGATGCCAATAATCCGAACTGGTCATTTTCATCAATCTTTAACATGCGGCTCTGCACTTTTTTATTTTCGCCTTCTGCAATCATGTTGCTGAAAAACGGAAACAGAAATTCACTGTTGTATTCCTGCTGCGATTTTGGAAGTGTTAAACTAATTGCTGCTTTTGTGGGGTCAGTGAAGTAAGAATCTTCATAACGAAATACAAAATGCTTTCGGCTTTCTTCCGTTAGTATTCCTGCCAATGTTCCATTGCGATATACAGCTGCTTTCCTCATTCAATCAGTGTTTCTTTTTTACCTCAAGTTTGAGTTCCATCCCTAGCACTTCTGAAAGTTTAATCAACACATCCAATGATGGATTGCCTTGTCCCCGTTCTATTTTATACAAAGTATTTGTACTCACATTTGCTAGTTCGGCTAAATGTGGTTGAGTAATACTCAACTCTTTTCTTCTGTTCTTTATGGCTTGGCCAAGATGCTCGACTAACATTATAGTGTGATTTTAAGGCAAAAATAGTTCTTATTTCTTAATATTGCAAGTAAAATCACACTTTATTGTGATTTTAATGTGAATGTGAATTGAAAGCAAGAGAATGGAAATGAGAATCACATTAAAATGTGATTCGTTATAATAACAATGATACTATCTAGGGTCTGCTCATAAACTAAATAAACTTGTTAAACTTACCATAAATCAGTATTTTTTGCAATTAGGTCGTTGATTTTGCTGCAAGGCTTTTTAGCGAAATTGCTCAATATC